>NZ_JAFGYJ010000078.1:0-1302 GCF_017490805.1 Pseudomonas sp. 43(2021) | reverse complement strand
ATAGAATGGTGCGGAGTGAGTTGAGCAAGTACGAAACTGTTGTACTGGGGGCAAGCTGGCATGCGTATGCGAAGGAACCGAGCTTTGAATCCGATTTTAGGCGCACATTGAAACTTCTTACCGACTCCGGTAAGAGTGTCGTTATTGCTCTCCGCGCGCCAGGTTTCGTTGGATATGACCGCGAGTGCAGTAAGAAACAATTGAAGATTCCTTTTATGTCATGTGAGAAGCAATCTTCGTATGTGGATAAAGGCGATATTGCGGTTAATAAGCTAATCAGTGATGTCGCTCGAGATTATCCACGGGTAACCGTGTTCGGCTTGCGAAATTTGATTTGCAAGAATGGTACGTGCTCAGCTTACATGAATGGCATTCCGCTGTATTATGATGAAGGGCACTTGAGCATTCCTGGCTCTGAAATGCTAGGCGCGGAAGCATTGCGAACAAACTCGCTGCCTCTGGAGCTATTGCGAGTGCTCTCGAATAATTCTGAGTCGTTAGCGGATACTAGCAGTAGTCCAAATATGTAATGGACTATTGGGGTTGTAATTTTCAGAAGATTGGACAGGCACTGAAAAGTATCTGTCCAACTTCCTGTTTTTACAAAGGGGGAGATCGTTATAAAAGGTGTTCGATCTGTTCTACATTGCATTTCGCAGACAACTGCTCTTCGAGGGCATCTTTGTAAAAAGCAATGACCTCCAATGTCTCGTACGAACTAGGAACTGGGAAACGGGCGTCTCGTGAGGTGTCGTACCAGCGCACATCACGGCGAGTACCATCGACTACCAGGTAAAAAGCAACGCTCCCGCTATCCTGAAACTTTCCATCGATTACCAAAGAGCAATGTGCAAATATTTCTTCGTCTGCTCTAAATGCGGCTACAGTAAGTTTCGCGCCTAAAGAAATGAACGGTGGATAAGGGCGAGGTTTCGACGGGGAGTCGATAATCGCCGCATTTGGGTTTTCAGTCTTTTTTCTTATTTGAGTAAGGGCTTCTACGTAGTAACCCTCGCAGTAATGAAAAGGAGAGATCCCCCATCGGTGCTGTTCATCCGCAGTTAAAAGAGATGGTGAAAAGCTCATGAATTGATGTTCGGCCAATTCATGGCTCAGAACTTCATACATCCAGTTTAGTTCGGCATTTGCTATTTCAATAAAAGCAGGGGCTACAGGAAAAATTGTGTTGCTATCTTTTTCAAACCTTGACGACCAGAAAACTTTATTGATAATAACTCGGTCAAGCTTGTTTCGATCCTTCAAGAAGGCGAATAGTTTTTGCATTCCTTGGAACCAGAGCCT
>NZ_JAFGYJ010000077.1:0-1308 GCF_017490805.1 Pseudomonas sp. 43(2021) | reverse complement strand
GCTTGTGTCTTGAGAGGGGATTAGAATCTGGAGTGAGAGCGGTGAATGGCAAGCTGAATGCCAGAGGTGCCTTGAGCACGTGTGGGAGCACAAGCTGCCATTCACCGTTCCACTTTGGCGAGAGCCCGAACAGTTGGATGAGGGCCTAATCTCGAACCACAAGCGTGGGCCAAGCCAAAGCTCTCTCACACTGTTGAGTCTAGGAGGTTTTGGCGATGGCTTCCTTCTTGGGTATCGATGTTTCCAGTCTTTCCCTTGATGCACTGGTGCGGCCCCAGGGCATCAGGATCAGCGTGCGCAATGATCCAGCGGGCTTTGAGGAACTGGTGAAGAGCCTTCGAGGGCTCAGCATCAAGCGCATCCTTCTGGAAGCTACAGGCGGCTACGAGCTTGATGTCATGCGCTTTCTCCAGAACGCCAGCTACAAGGTCATACGCGTGAACCCCAAGCGAGCCAGATCGTTCGCGGATTCCTTGGGCATCAAGGCCAAGACCGATGCCATCGACGCCGCAGTGCTGGCCCATTTCGCTGAGGTCATTCCAGACAAGCCAACCCTGAAAACAAGCCCTGAAAGGGCCCTGTTACGAGAACTCCTTCAGCAGCGTGATCGCCTGGTCCAACAGCGAGATGACGATCGGCGGCGCCTGAAGCAGGCCCAGTCAGCAATGGTCGCCAATTTCCTGAAAACCAATCTTCAGCACTTTGCATCGCAGATAAAGTTGGTGGAGCAAGCGATCAAGCGGCAGGCCACAGTGCTCAGCGATGAACGGATAGCCAAACTGGACGAAGTCAAAGGCATCGGGATGGTAACCGCGACCAAGCTGGTAGCGCTCTTGCCGGAACTGGGGCACGTGGAGTCCCGGGAAATAGCCTCTTTGGTCGGTGTGGCCCCCTTCAATCACGACAGCGGAAGGTCCGTGGGCAAGCGCTTTATCTCAGGAGGCCGATTTGAGGTCAGGCGTGCGCTGTACATGGCGTGCCTGGTAGCGGTGAAACATAATCCAACGCTCAAAGCCCGATATGAGGCGCTGCGTGGGCGAGGGAAACTTGCCAAGGTTGCGCTTGTAGCCTGCATGAGAATCTTCATCGTGCGCCTCAACGCGATGCTCAGAACGGGCACGCCGTGGCGGGATGACTTACCGCAGCCTGAAAACATGGCGCAAATAACAGCGTGATCCTGTGGGAGCGGGTTACCCGCGAGACGACACCGCGGTGGATGGCACGGGCTTCGCCCGTGTTCGCGGGCAAGCCCGCTCCCACAGGGGGCGCGCCAGCTTTTAGAAATTGAGCAAGACAGTTGCTCCCACA
>NZ_JAFGYJ010000076.1:0-1430 GCF_017490805.1 Pseudomonas sp. 43(2021) | reverse complement strand
GCTATCCCTCAAAACAGGGGGACACAAAAGACACTATTACAAAAGAAAAAAGAAAAGATTATTCGTCAGAGAATTCTGGCGAATCCTCTGACCAGCCAGAAAACGACCTTTCTGTGGTGAAACCGGATGCTGCAATTCAGAGCGGCAGCAAGTGGGGGACAGCAGAAGACCTGACCGCCGCAGAGTGGTTGTTTGACATGGTGAAGACTATCGCACCATCAGCCAGAAAACCGAATTTTGCTGGGTGGGCTAACGATATCCGCCTGATGCGTGAACGTGACGGACGTAACCACCGCGACATGTGTGTGCTGTTCCGCTGGGCATGCCAGGACAACTTCTGGTCCGGTAACGTGCTGAGCCCGGCCAAACTCCGCGATAAGTGGACCCAACTCGAAATCAACCGTAACAAGCAACAGGCAGGCGTGACAGCCAGCAAACCAAAACTCGACCTGACAAACACAGACTGGATTTACGGGGTGGATCTATGAAAAACATCGCCGCACAGATGGTTAACTTTGACCGTGAGCAGATGCGTCGGATCGCCAACAACATGCCGGAACAGTACGACGAAAAGCCGCAGGTACAGCAGGTAGCGCAGATCATCAACGGTGTGTTCAGCCAGTTACTGGCAACTTTCCCGGCGAGCCTGGCTAACCGTGACCAGAACGAAGTGAACGAAATCCGTCGCCAGTGGGTTCTGGCTTTTCGGGAAAACGGGATCACCACGATGGAACAGGTTAACGCAGGAATGCGCGTAGCCCGTCGGCAGAATCGACCATTTCTGCCATCACCCGGGCAGTTTGTTGCATGGTGCCGGGAAGAAGCATCCGTTACCGCCGGACTGCCAAACGTCAGCGAGCTGGTTGATATGGTTTACGAGTATTGCCGGAAGCGAGGCCTGTATCCGGATGCGGAGTCTTATCCGTGGAAATCAAACGCGCACTACTGGCTGGTTACCAACCTGTATCAGAACATGCGGGCCAATGCGCTTACTGATGCGGAATTACGCCGTAAGGCCGCAGATGAGCTTGTCCATATGACTGCGAGAATTAACCGTGGTGAGGCGATCCCTGAACCAGTAAAACAACTTCCTGTCATGGGCGGTAGACCTCTAAATCGTGCACAGGCTCTGGCGAAGATCGCAGAAATCAAAGCTAAGTTCGGACTGAAAGGAGCAAGTGTATGACGGGCAAAGAGGCAATTATTCATTACCTGGGGACGCATAATAGCTTCTGTGCGCCGGACGTTGCCGCGCTAACAGGCGCAACAGTAACCAGCATAAATCAGGCCGCGGCTAAAATGGCACGGGCAGGACTTCTGGTTATCGAAGGTAAGGTCTGGCGAACGGTGTATTACCGGTTTGCTACCAGGGAAGAACGGGAAGGAAAGATGAGCACGAACCTGGTTTTTAAGGAGTGTCGCCAGAGTGC
>NZ_JAFGYJ010000075.1:0-1457 GCF_017490805.1 Pseudomonas sp. 43(2021) | reverse complement strand
TGAGGTGCGCCCCATTTGTTGGACAATCTTTGATTAGGCTGCTGCGGCCTGATTCCTGTATGCCACGGGACTCAGGCCGGCCAGCCCCATCTTGATTCGATCATGGTTGTAGTAATCGATGTATTCATCGATTGCAGCGCTCAGATCTTCGATGCTGGCGAAGCGCTGACCATGATACATCTCGGTCTTCAGTGTGCCGAAGAAACTCTCCATTCGCGCATTGTCCAGGCAGTTGCCCTTGCGTGACATGCTCTGCTCCAGTCCCCTCTCCTCAAGTCGATTCCGGTAGCGGTAGTACTGATACTGCCAGCCCTGGTCGGAGTGCAGCATAGGCCTGGCCCCTTCCGGCAGCCGTGACAGCGCCTGTTCGAGCATCTGACCAACCAATGGATAGTGCGGCGAGGTGTCGATCTGATGTGCCACGATCTCGCCATTGAATAGGTCCAGCACCGGAGAGAGATACAGCTTTTCACCCGCCACCTTGAACTCGGTCACGTCCGTTACCCACCTCGTGTTTGGCTCTTCTGCCGTGAACTTGCGCTCCATCGTGTTGGGGGCGATGCGTCCGGGCTGGCCACGATAGGACTTGTACTTCTTCACGCGGACCGTGCATTTGAGGTCGAGCTCGGCCATCAGTCGCCGCACGACCTTGCTGTTCACTACATGGCCGGCGCTGCGCAGTGTCGCTGTCATGCGCCGATAGCCGTAGCGACCTTTATGCTGCTCCTGGATCTCACGGATACGGTCCTTGAGCGGAGCCAGCTTGTCACCGGCGACCATCAACTTGCGCTGGTAGTAATACGTACTGCGCGCCAGTCCGGCCAGCTTAAGCAGGCCGTCGAGCGGGAAGCGGGTGCGCAGGGCCGAGATGATCAGGACTTTTTCTTCCCGGCCTTCTTCTGTCTCGCCTTCTCCTCGCGCAGTTCTTTTAACTTTTTTAGGTAGGCGATCTCCATCTCGGCGTGGCGCAACTTGGCTAGCAGTTCGGCGTGCGAGAGTTCTTCATCGGCCTTGGGCGACGTGTTGGCGGGTGGGACGGATGGTTTGATCATGACGTTACGCGGTCCTTTGGTTCCTGCTACCAGGGCTTTGATGCCGCCACTGTAGTACTGCGCTTCCCATATGCCTATCTGGCTGGAATGCGTCAGGTTGAAAACGGCCGCTGTTTGGCGCAACGACAACTTGTCGCGCCATTTCCGCTCGAGCACCGAGAGCTTGAACTCAGGGCTGAAAGTCCGCGCTTGTCTGGACAGGCTGGTCTCGCCATGGATGCGGTAGGCCTGTACCCAGCGGCGCAGCAAGGAGGGGTCCATCTGGAACTTCGCGGCAATGAAACGGTAGCCAAGGCCTCGTTGCAGAAAAGCCTGGATGGCGGAAAGCTTGAACTGTCTGGTGTGCTTGCTCATGTGAAACGCCCCTGAGGTTGGATTTTTGTCCAACATCAGGGGCGCAGTTCA
>NZ_JAFGYJ010000073.1:0-1581 GCF_017490805.1 Pseudomonas sp. 43(2021) | reverse complement strand
GTGTTTAGTAATCAGATTTGTTCGTGACCGATATGCACGGGCAAAACGGCAGGAGGTTGTTAGCGCGACCTCCTGCCACCCGCTTTCACGAAGGTCATGTGTAAAAGGCCGCAGCGTAACTATTACTAATGAATTCAGGACAGACAGTGGCTACGGCTCAGTTTGGGTTGTGCTGTTGCTGGGCGGCGATGACGCCTGTACGCATTTGGTGATCCGGTTCTGCTTCCGGTATTCGCTTAATTCAGCACAACGGAAAGAGCACTGGCTAACCAGGCTCGCCGACTCTTCACGATTATCGACTCAATGCTCTTACCTGTTGTGCAGATATAAAAAATCCCGAAACCGTTATGCAGGCTCTAACTATTACCTGCGAACTGTTTCGGGATTGCATTTTGCAGACCTCTCTGCCTGCGATGGTTGGAGTTCCAGACGATACGTCGAAGTGACCAACTAGGCGGAATCGGTAGTAAGCGCCGCCTCTTTTCATCTCACTACCACAACGAGCGAATTAACCCATCGTTGAGTCAAATTTACCCAATTTTATTCAATAAGTCAATATCATGCCGTTAATATGTTGCCATCCGTGGCAATCATGCTGCTAACGTGTGACCGCATTCAAAATGTTGTCTGCGATTGACTCTTCTTTGTGGCATTGCACCACCAGAGCGTCATACAGCGGCTTAACAGTGCGTGACCAGGTGGGTTGGGTAAGGTTTGGGATTAGCATCGTCACAGCGCGATATGCTGCGCTTGCTGGCATCCTTGAATAGCCGACGCCTTTGCATCTTCCGCACTCTTTCTCGACAACTCTCCCCCACAGCTCTGTTTTGGCAATATCAACCGCACGGCCTGTACCATGGCAATCTCTGCATCTTGCCCCCGGCGTCGCGGCACTACGGCAATAATCCGCATAAGCGAATGTTGCGAGCACTTGCAGTACCTTTGCCTTAGTATTTCCTTCAAGCTTTGCCACACCACGGTATTTCCCCGATACCTTGTGTGCAAATTGCATCAGATAGTTGATAGCCTTTTGTTTGTCGTTCTGGCTGAGTTCGTGCTTACCGCAGAATGCAGCCATACCGAATCCGGCTTGTGATTGCGCCATCCCCATAGCAGCCATCACATCAGTACCGGAAAGAGAGTCAGAAGCCGTGGCCCGTGGTGAGTCGCTCATCATCGGGCTTTTTGGCGAATGAAATTTAGCTACGCTTTCGAGTCTCATGCGCCTTCTCCCTGTACCTGAATCAATGTTAGGTTTCCGCAGAACACTGCGCCGGTATCGATATACATTTGGTTGGCAAACTTGAGTGGTTTCACTGCTGGCGTATGACCAAAGATGAACGTGTCCGCGCCTTTGATTTCTTTCACGATCCCGTTTTGTGAGTTGCTGATTCGTTCGCGGTTCCAGATTACCTGCTGATGATCAACTGGCTTTCCAAACTCGTATTCGTCAAAGGGATAATCGGCGTGGCAGATAACATATTTTTTATCTTTGCTCACCAGTTCGATGATTAACGGAAGTTCATCTGCTTTATGGGCAAGAGCTTTAGCCAGAATTTCTTTGTCGTAATCGAGATTAAA
>NZ_JAFGYJ010000072.1:0-1609 GCF_017490805.1 Pseudomonas sp. 43(2021) | reverse complement strand
AGGCTGCTCCCTGAAGACGAATCATTTTAAGCGGGGTATACAGCCCCTGAATCATCAGGTCTGTTTTCAAACAATCCTTCGCAGGTGAGTAAAACCCTGAAACGAATTCCTTCGCTCGAGAGTTAAAGAGATTGGCTATATCTTGGGTGAATTTGCTCGACTGGGATAGCGGTGGTCGATTGATGCATTCAAATCCAATCAGATAAGATAGAGTTCTACTATTTAAGCAGCCATGAGCCAATCCGAAGCGTTTAATTATACTGGTGGGGCTTTCTTCTGGAAGGCCAAAAGGAACAAAATAGACTTTATTCATTACGCTTCCTATCAAGCTCTTTTTGCCTTTGCATCTCTCCTATCTGCTCCAGTGTGGACTCTAGTGTCAGCGTAAAGGGGTTGCTAAGCTTCGATTCTTCACTCGTGGTTAGCTCATATGCATAAATGAAGTCTTCAAGCGTCAAGCCTTGCGTTAGGTTTTGATCCGGATTTCGATCCAAGCATTCTCGAAGGGCATTCCAAATAGTCAGGCGCAATGTCTCCAGATTGCCATCGCTTGCCATAAAAAGCTGAGCGGAGAGAAGGGGGTCGTGGAGATGGAGCCCATCTGGTAATTTTGTAAGCTCATAGAGCCTGCTGTCCAGCGAGCGTATAAACTGTTGGAATTCTGAGTCGAAGGCCGCTGAGAATTTCAAATGTTCCATTTTCGCTGTAAATGGATAGCGGCGTTTGAAGGCCTTGGTGCTGTAGTCTTTCTGGTTGTAGTCTTTGTTATCGCTTTGCAGTACTTCACACTCCTCTGTCCCAGCAAGAATAATAGGTATGCGTAGTGCGTTAGCCAAACCGACAATCCAGGCAAGCGCTTTTGGACGTACCTTGTCGGCCGTTGGGAGACAGAGTCGCTGAATTTCATCCAGAAAAACGATTTTAGTACCACGAGTTTTCAATATCGTGATCAGTTGATGGGTCATTTCTTCCGTGCTGCCGCGCGGGTTTGAAATTCCTACCGCGATCAACATTGCACGCGCCATCCCTTTGATGGTGACTTCTGGAGGCGTTTCAAAGTTGACAACTGGTATTATCGTATATTCGCCATCTTCACGAAGTTCTTTGTGTTCACTTTCTAACGTTAGCTGTATGCACTCTATCAGGGTGGACTTTCCCGACCCTGATGGCCCGCGGATAATGATTGACGATGGACTGCCGCGTAGAAGCGTCGCTTCAATCGAGCGTCGAACTTTGGTGTAAGAGCGTCTGAAACTTTCGAAAAATACTACGATGGTTTCAAAGGCTGTTAGGATGTGCTCTCTCTCAGCGCTTGCGATCATGCGGAATCTCCATTGTAGAGTACGAATCTGGCGTGTCGTCGAAATAGTGATACACTCGCGTATGATCTTGCTTCGTTGCAGTTTCCTCAGGCACTGTGTTGGTTTCGGAAGCCTCTGTAAGAAGGCCTTTTTCGGCAGCTCGGTGATGGTTCAAACGGGCGGATTTACTCGATTGATTTTGGAGTTCTTCAAGTATGGCGAGCCTTTTTCGTTGAGCAGCGGTAATATTAAGATTTCCATCTTTTGGTCTAAGTTCTTTCAGGATTCGCTCGTGCATATCCATGGTC
>NZ_JAFGYJ010000071.1:0-1669 GCF_017490805.1 Pseudomonas sp. 43(2021) | reverse complement strand
CCATCGCCCCGGCCGCACCCATCATCGACCCGAGCAACGGGGTGGTGATCAGTGGTACAGCTGAAGCAGGCGCCACCGTGACCCTGACCGATGGCAGCGGCAACCCGATCGGCCAGATCACCGCCGACGGCAGCGGCAACTGGAGTTTCACCCCCGGCACGCCGCTGGCCAACGGTACCGTGGTGAACGCCACGGCAACCGACCCGACCGGCAACACCAGCGCGCCGTCGAGCACCATGGTGGACTCGGTTGCTCCGGCTACGCCAGTGGTTGAGCCGAGCAATGGCACGGAAATCAGCGGCACCGCCGAGCCAGGCAGCACCGTCACCCTGACCGATGGCAGTGGCAATCCGATCGGCCAGACCACTGCCGATGGTAGCGGCAACTGGGCCTTCACGCCTGCGACCCCGCTGGCCAACGGCACGGTGATCAATGCCGTGGCCCAGGACCCGGCCGGCAATACCAGCGGGCCGACCAGTGTCACCGTTGACGCCATCGCCCCGGCCGCGCCGACTATCGAGCCGAGCAATGGTGCAGTCCTCACGGGCACCGCTGAGCCCGGCGCTACCGTCATCCTCACTGACGGTGGCGGCAACCCGATCGGCGAGACGACCGCCGACGGCAGCGGCAACTGGGCCTTCACGCCTGCGACTCCGCTGGCCAACGGCACGGTGATCAATGCCGTGGCCCAGGACGCGGCCGGCAATACCAGCGGGCCGACCAGCGTCACCGTTGACGCCATCGCTCCGGCCGCACCCATCATCGACCCGAGCAACGGGGTGGTGATCAGTGGTACGGCTGAAGCAGGCGCCACCGTGACCCTGACCGATGGCAGCGGCAACCCGATCGGCCAGACCACCGCCGACGGCAGCGGCAACTGGAGTTTCACCCCCGGCACGCCGCTGGCCAACGGTACCGTGGTGAACGCCACGGCAACCGACCCGACCGGCAACACCAGCGCGCCGTCGAGCACCACGGTGGACTCGGTGGCCCCGGCGGCGCCGGTGGTCGAGCCGAGCAACGGCAGCGAAATCAGCGGCACCGCCGAGCCAGGCAGCACTGTCATCCTGACCGATGGCAGCGGCAACCCCATCGGCCAGACGACCGCCGACAACAACGGTGACTGGAGCTTTACCTCGGCCACACCGCTGGCCAACGGCACGGTGGTCAACGCCGTGGCTCAGGACCCGGCCGGCAATACCAGCGGGCAGGGCAGCACCACGGTGGATGCGCTCGCACCCGCTGCGCCGGTAGTCAACCCGAGCAATGGCGCTGTGATCAACGGTACCGCCGAGCCAAACAGCACGGTGACCCTCACCGATGGCAGCGGTAATCCGATTGGCCAGGTGACGGCCGATGGCAGTGGCAACTGGAGCTTCACTCCAGCGACGCCGCTGGCCAATGGCACGGTGGTCAATGCCACGGCGAGCGACCCGGCGGGCAATACCGGCCCGGCAGCGACGGTTACCGTCGATTCCAGCGCGCCGGCTGCGCCGGTCATCAATCCAAGTAACGGTGTGACCATCAGCGGTACGGCTGAAGCGGGCGCCACCGTGACCCTGACCGATGGCAGCGGCAACCCGATCGGCCAGATCACCGCCGACGGCAGCGGCAACTGGAGCTTCACCCCCGGCACGCCACTGGCCAACGGTACCGTGGTGAACGCTAC
>NZ_JAFGYJ010000070.1:0-1704 GCF_017490805.1 Pseudomonas sp. 43(2021) | reverse complement strand
GACATACATTAATAAATATTAACAATATGAAATTTCAACTCATTGTTTAGGGTTTGTTTAATTTTCTACACATACGATTCTGCGAACTTCAAAAAGCATCGGGAATAACACCATGAAAAAAATGCTACTCGCTACTGCGCTGGCCCTGCTTATTACAGGATGTGCTCAACAGACGTTTACTGTTCAAAACAAACCGGCAGCAGTAGCACCAAAGGAAACCATCACCCATCATTTCTTCGTTTCTGGAATTGGGCAGAAGAAAACTGTCGATGCAGCCAAAATTTGTGGCGGCGCAGAAAATGTTGTTAAAACAGAAACCCAGCAAACATTCGTAAATGGATTGCTCGGTTTTATTACTTTAGGCATTTATACTCCGCTGGAAGCGCGTGTGTATTGCTCACAATAATTGCATGAGTTGCCCATCGATATGGGCAACTCTATCTGCACTGCTCATTAATATACTTCTGGGTTCCTTCCAGTTGTTTTTGCATAGTGATCAGCCTCTCTCTGAGGGTGAAATAATCCCGTTCAGCGGTGTCTGCCAGTCGGGGGGAGGCTGCATTATCCACGCCGGAGGCGGTGGTGGCTTCACGCACTGACTGACAGACTGCTTTGATGTGCAACCGACGACGACCAGCGGCAACATCATCACGCAGAGCATCATTTTCAGCTTTAGCATCAGCTAACTCCTTCGTGTATTTTGCATCGAGCGCAGCAACATCACGCTGACGCATCTGCATGTCAGTAATTGCCGCGTTCGCCAGCTTCAGTTCTCTGGCATTTTTGTCGCGCTGGGCTTTGTAGGTAATGGCGTTATCACGGTAATGATTAACAGCCCATGACAGGCAGACGATGATGCAGATAACCAGAGCGGAGATAATCGCGGTGACTCTGCTCATACATCAATCTCTCTGACCGTTCCGCCCGCTTCTTTGAATTTTGCAATCAGGCTGTCAGCCTTATGCTCGAACTGACCATAACCAGCGCCCGGCAGTGAAGCCCAGATATTGCTGCAACGGTCGATTGCCTGACGGATATCACCACGATCAATCATAGGTAAAGCGCCACGCTCCTTAATCTGCTGCAATGCCACAGCGTCCTGACTTTTCGGAGAGAAGTCTTTCAGGCCAAGCTGCTTGCGGTAGGCATCCCACCAACGGGAAAGAAGCTGGTAGCGTCCGGCGCCTGTTGATTTGAGTTTTGGGTTTAGCGTGACAAGTTTGCGAGGGTGATCGGAGTAATCAGTAAATAGCTCTCCGCCTACAATGACGTCATAACCATGATTTCTGGTTTTCTGACGTCCGTTATCAGTTCCCTCCGACCACGCCAGCATATCGAGGAACGCCTTACGTTGATTATTGATTTCTACCATCTTCTACTCCGGCTTTTTTAGCAGCGAAGCGTTTGATAAGCGAACCAATCGAGTCAGTACCGATGTAGCCGATAAACACGCTCGTTATATAAGCGAGATTGCTACTTAGTCCGGCGAAGTCGAGAAGGTCACGAATGAACTAGGCGATAATGGCGCACATCGTTGCGTCGATTACTGTTTTTGTAAACGCACCGCCATTATATCTGCCGCGAAGGTACGCCATTGCAAACGCAAGGATTGCCCCGATGCCTTGTTCCTTTGCCGCGAGAATGGCGGCCAACAGGTCATGTTTTTCTGGCATCTTCATGTCTTACCCCCAATAAGGGGATTTG
>NZ_JAFGYJ010000069.1:0-1718 GCF_017490805.1 Pseudomonas sp. 43(2021) | reverse complement strand
GATACCGGCATAGTCATCATCGCAGATTTCAATAACATCGCCCGGTACATGGCGAAGCCCGTCTGCGCCGACGCTGAAATCCACGGTCTGCGTTTCCAGCAGTTCTGTTTTAATCAGCCACAGCCCGGCGCGGTGTGCCTGCCCCCGGCTGGTACAGCCAAAGGCATCCATCTTCGTAACATTACGACCGTAACGGGCAATGGCCTGCGTATCTTCAACAAGCTCTGTCGCCGTCTCCCAGCCGTTGTTCGGGTCAATCCAGTTCACCTCAACGGCATTATGGCGGTCCTTCAGGGCGCTGAAGCTGTAGCGGAACGGCGCGCCATCATCCGGCATCACCACATTACTGCGGTTATAGGTCCACGTCTTATCCGACGGTCGGTCCTGCACGAACGTCAGCGTCTGCCCGTTCCATACCGGCATACAGCGCATCGCCGAGCAGAAATCGCTGAGCACATCCCACGCCTTACGCTGTGTGGTCAGGTACGCATTACAGGTGATGCGCGGCTCCGTGCCGCCAAAGCCGTCCGGCACTGACTGGTCGCAGTACTGGCCGATGACATACAGCGCCCATTTATCCACATCCGCCGCACCAAGACGTTTCCCCATGCCGTAGCGCGGATGGGTCAGCATATCCCACAGACACCAGGCCATGTTGTTGCTGTATGCCGGTTTAAACGTTCCGTCCCAGATACCGCTGTATTGCCGCGTCTGCGGGTTATAGTTCGACGGCACCTGCAGAATACGCCCGCGCAGATGATAATTACGGCTCACCTGCTGGCTGCCGAACTGCTCCGAGTCCACCTGCACGCCGACCAGTGCCGTGTTCGGGTAGCACTGTTTCACATCGATGATTTCAGTGTATGACGACCAGAGCGTTTTGTTCTGCAGCTGGTCTGTGGTGCTGTCCGGCGTCATCCTGCGCATCCGGATATTAAACGGGCGCGGCGGCAGGTTACCCATCACCACCGAGGCCAGATACTGCGAGGTGGTTTTGCCCTTAATGGTGATGTCTTTTTCCGTCACCCAGCCACCGTTACGTTGTATCTGAACCAGCAGGCGGACTTCCGACGGATTCCTGTCACCCTTTGAGGTGGTTTCCACCAGTGCCTGTACACCGAAGGTAAAGCGCAGACGGTCGATGTTTGCAGACGTAATGGTGCGGGTGATCGGCGTGTCATATTTCACTTCCGTACCCAGCACCGTCTCGGAGCCGGAGGATTCAAATCCCTCCGGCGGAGTCTGCTCCTGCTCACCAGCCCGGAACACCACCGTGACACCGGATATGTTGGTATTCCCCTCAGTGTCCAGCACCGGCGTACTGTTCAGCAGCACGCTTTTTAAGCCATCCACCGGACCTTCAATCGGCCCTTCGCTGATGGCATCGATCACACTCAGCAACTGCGTGGACTTCAGGTTGTCCTTCGCTTCGCGCGGGGTATGCCCCTTACTGCTTCCTTTACCCATTCCTCACGCTCCATAAATGACAAAACCGCCCGCAGGCGGTTTCACATAAAACATTTTGCATCAGCGACCAATCACCACAACCTGACCACCGTCCCCTTCGTCTGCCGTGCTGATCTCCTGAGAAACCACGCGTGACCCCACGCGCATTTCCCCGTACAGAACAGGCAGAACATTGCCCTGGGCAACCATGTTATCCAGTGAGGAGAAATAGGTGTTCTGCTTACCGTTATCCGTTGTCTGTATACGGGGAG
>NZ_JAFGYJ010000006.1:0-240851 GCF_017490805.1 Pseudomonas sp. 43(2021) | reverse complement strand
TGAATACATCGATTACTACAACCATGATCGAATCAAGATGGGGCTGGCCGGCCTGAGTCCCGTGGCATACAGGAATCAGGCCGCAGCAGCCTAATCAAAGATTGTCCAACAAATGGGGCGCACCTCATTTTGTGGGAGCGACCTTTCGCGACACAAGGCCGCTCCCACAGGATGGAACGCGCTCAGCGCGTCGCTGTGCGCATGGTCACGAACTCTTCGGCCGCGGTCGGGTGCACGCCAATGGTTTCGTCGAATTGCTGCTTCGTCGCACCGGCCTTCAGGGCAACGCCCAGGCCCTGGATGATCTCGCCCGCGTCGGGGCCGACCATGTGGCAGCCCAGCACCTTGTCGGTCTCGGCATCGACCACCAGCTTCATCAGGGTCTTTTCCTGGATGTCGGTCAGGGTCAGTTTCATCGCGCGGAAGCGGCTTTCGAACACCTGCACCTTGTGCCCGGCCTCCAGCGCCTGCTCTTCGGTCAGGCCCACGGTGCCGATGGGCGGCTGGCTGAACACTGCGGTGGGAATGTTCTGGTAGTCCACCGGGCGGTATTGCTCGGGCTTGAACAGGCGCCGGGCCACGGCCATGCCTTCGGCCAGAGCCACCGGGGTAAGCTGCACACGGCCGATCACGTCACCGATGGCCAGGATGGACGGTGCGGTGGTCTGGTACTGGTCGTCGACGCGGATGAAGCCGCGCGCGTCCAGTTCCACGCCGGTGTTTTCCAGGCCCAGGTTGTCGAGCATCGGGCGGCGGCCGGTGGCGTAAAACACACAATCGGTGACCAACTCGCGACCATCCTTGAGGGTAGCCTTGAGGCTACCGTCCTCGAGCTTGTCGATGCGCTGGATGTCGGCGTTGAACTGCAGGTCGAGCCCGCGCTTTTCCAGTTCTTCCTTCAGGTGCGTACGCACCGAACCATCGAAGCCACGCAGGAACAGGTCGCCACGGTACAGCAAGGTGGTGTCGGCCCCCAGGCCCTGGAAGATGCCGGCGAACTCGACGGCGATGTAGCCACCACCGACCACCAGCACCCGGCGTGGCAGGTCCTTGAGGTAGAAGGCTTCGTTGGAGGTAATGGCCAGTTCCTTGCCCGGGATGTCCGGCACCTGCGGCCAGCCACCGGTGGCGATGAGGATGTGCTCGGCGGTGTAGCGCTGGCCTTCCACTTCCACTTCATTGGCACCGGTCAGGCGCGCGTGGCCCTGCAACAGGGTGACCCCGCTGTTGACCAGCAGGTTGCGGTAGATGCCGTTGAGGCGTTCGATTTCCCGGTTCTTGTTGGCGATCAGGGTGCCCCAGTCGAAATGCCCTTCTTCCAGGGTCCAGCCGAAACCAGCAGCCTGCTCCAGCTCGTCGGCAACGTGCGCGCCGTACACCAGCAGTTTTTTCGGCACGCAGCCCACGTTGACGCAGGTACCGCCCAGGTAGCGGCTCTCGGCCACTGCCACCTTTGCGCCGAAGCCGGCGGCAAACCGCGCCGCGCGCACACCACCGGACCCGGCACCAATCACGAACAGATCAAAATCGTAGGCCATGTATTCACTCTCCTAGGCAGGCGCCCAGCATAACGCCGTTGGCCGCCGCAAACAAAAAAGCCACCCCGAAGGGTGGCTTTCAGGCCAGCAGGGCTTATCAGTAAGCCTTGCCAGTCTTGTAGTAGTTCTCGAAGCAGAAGTTGGTCGCGTCGATGTAGCCTTCGGCGCCACCGCAGTCGAAACGCTTGCCTTTGAACTTGTAGGCAATCACGCAGCCGTTCTGCGCCTGTTGCATCAGCGCGTCGGTGATCTGGATCTCGCCACCTTTGCCCGGCTCGGTGTTGGCGATGATGTCGAAGATGTCCGGGGTCAGGATGTAGCGACCGATGATCGCCAGGTTCGACGGGGCGTCTTCCGGCTTTGGCTTCTCGACCATGTTGGTGACGCGGAAAATATCGTCACGGATCATGTCGCCGGCGATCACACCGTACTTGTTGGTTTCCTGCGGGTCGACTTCCTGGATGGCGACGATCGAGCAACGGAACTGGTTGTACAGCTTGACCATCTGGGTCAGTACGCCGTCACCTTCCGGGTTCACGCACAGGTCGTCCGCCAGCACCACGGCGAACGGCTCGTCGCCAATCAGCGGGCGGCCAGTCAGGATGGCGTGGCCCAGGCCTTTCATTTCGGTCTGGCGGGTGTAGGAGAACGAGCACTCGTCGAGCAGGCGACGGATACCAACCAGGTATTTTTCCTTGTCGGTGCCCTTGATCTGGTTTTCCAGCTCGTAGCTGATGTCGAAGTGGTCTTCCAGCGCGCGCTTGCCGCGCCCGGTGACGATGGAAATCTCGTTCAGACCGGCATCCAGTGCCTCTTCAACGCCATACTGGATCAGTGGCTTGTTGACCACCGGCAGCATTTCCTTGGGCATGGCTTTGGTAGCAGGCAGGAAGCGAGTGCCGTAACCGGCTGCCGGGAACAAGCATTTTTTGATCATATACGTCCTTACAAAAGGCTAGGCCTGTGGAATTCGGCGCAGTCTAATCAGGCGGCAGTCACCTTACAATGCCCCCACCCGTGCCGACCGATGCCATGATAGAGATAACCCAGTGTAGATAGTTCCGGTGGATCGTAAATATTGCTGTCATCAATGACAGTCGGATGACAGGAAATGAGTTTACCTGTACTGCCTCTTCGCGGGTAAACCCGCTCCCACAAGGATCACCACAGGCTCTGAATGCTGTGCAGTACCTGTGGGAGCGGGTTTACCCGCGAAGAGGCCGGCACAGGCATTACCTCAGCTACCGGTCCCCTGCCCGATCAGCACCCCATCGACCTTCTGCCCATACAGGTTCACCCCGTCATTGGCATGGAACTTCACCCGCGTCTTCTCGATGGAGCCTTCCACCAACCGCGGATCCTGCGGCCGTTCATGGCGATTGATCCAGGCCGCCACATCCCAGGCCTGCTGGTCACTCAGGCTGCCCGGCTTGCCCAGCGGCATGTTGTACTTGATGAACGACGCCGCGGTGTTGATGCGGTGCATGCCGGCGCCCCAGTTGTAGGAATCCTTGCCCCACAGCGGCGGCATCACATACTCGCCCGCCACCTTCTGCCCTTCACCGTTGTCGCCGTGGCAAATCGCACACTGCTCGCGATAAACCTGCTGGCCGCGCTTGAAGTCGTATCCGCCCTTGGGCTGCGGCACTTCCGGGTAACCACGCCCGGCAATCTCCACGCCGGTCGGCGCCTTGGTCGACAGCCAGTACGAATACACCGCCAGCGCCGTCATCTGCGGGCTATCGGCCGCAGGCGGCTTGCCGTTCATGCTGAACTGGAAGCAGCCCTGGATTCGCTCGGCGTAGGTGTTGACCTTGTCGTTTTTCTTGCGGTACGCAGGGTACATCGGGTACGCCCCCCACATCGGCGCGGAATGCGCCAGCCGCCCCTGGTCAAGATGGCAGTTGCTGCAGTTCATGCCGTTGCCCACGGCCTCGGGCATCAGCCTGCGGGTGTCGACGAACAGGGCGTGCCCTTCGCGCACCATCTTGCCAAAGGCATTGTCTGGCAACTCACTTTCCGCAGGCGGCACGAACTGCGGCGCGGCCTGCACGCCAGGCACTTTCAACTGCGACTGGTCTTCCATGGCAATCTGGGCGGCCTGGGCGCTGCCCAAGGCCAGCAACAACAGGGCTGGAATCATCGGTTTCATGGTTTGACCTCCTGGCTGGCGGGGCGGGCGAAGAACTCGGCAACGGCCTTGATCTCGTCATCGGTCATGGCCTTGGCCACGCCGACCATCAGCTGGTTGGGGTCATTGCTGCGGGTGCCGTCACGCCAGGCATTGAGCTGCGCCACCAGGTAACTGGCGGGCTGGCCGGCCAAAGGCGGGAAGTGTTCGCCAACCCCGCCGCCACCCGGGCCATGGCACTGCACGCAGCCAGGAATCTGCCGGCTCCAGTCGCCGTACAGGGCCATGCGGGTGGTGGGGTCATCGGCAATCTGCTGGCGACGCAGGTCGCCTGCGGGGTCTGCCGGCAGGCTGGCCAGGTAGGTGCTGACCGCCTTGATCTCATCCTCGCTCAGGGCCTTGGCAAGCGGCTCCATCACCGGCTGCTTGCGGCTGCCGCTGCGCCAGTCATGCAATTGCTTGCTGAGGTAAGCCGCCGGTAGCCCGGCCAGGCGCGGGAAGCCGGCAGCGGCAATGCCCTTGCCGTCCGGGCCATGGCAACCCAGGCAAGCCATGGCGGCGGGGTTGGCCCCGCCCTGGGTGAAGACTTTCTGGCCATCGGCGGCATGCGCCGTGGGCCAGGCCAGGATCAGCAGGCTGCCGATCACGGCGCGACTCAACGGTGTCATCACGAATCTCCTTTTCTATTGTTATAAGCTTAGGCTTAAAACATATAAGCAAAAGGAGCGTAATCACTTGCCCTGGATCAACTACCGGAGATGCATTTGGTGGCTGCGGTGCGCACATCGCCCAGGCGCAGCGGGAAATTGTTCAGCCGCTCGTGCAGCTTGATGCTGCTGCCGCTGCCACGCTTGTCGATGTCCACCAGCGCCGCCGGGCCCACGCCCGAGCTGATCTTTTGCGGCACGATCAGCCGCAGGCCATCGCCGCGCTGCTCTTCCACCAGCGGGTCGCGGGTATCGGCCAGATTCTGCTTGACGCAATCGGCATACGCGCGCGGAGACTTGCCAGAGATTACATCCAGCGTTTCACGCGATTGTTCCAGTTCCGAAACACTCACACAGCCACCCAGCGTCACTGCCAACGCCGCCACCATCCACTTCATTTGCAGCACCTCTGCCTTCAAGAATCCGATTCGACCACGGCCAGGCCGTTTTGCTCCCTGCTTTGGCAGATTTATCTGCGCCTGGCGCAACAGCGCGGCAGTGTAACCCGACATCGTGGTATCGTTTGGCTTTGCAGAACCAATCCTTGCGGAGCATCACATGAAATTCGTACACCAGCGCGAGCACCTGAACGAGGACGACATCGTCGTCATCGAGTGCTCCCAGCGCTGCAATATCCGCCTGATGAACGACGCCAACTTCCGCAGCTTCAAGAACGGCGGTCGTCACACCTACCACGGCGGCCATTTCGACAAGTTCCCGGCAAAGATCACCGTGCCCAGCACCGGGTTCTGGAACATCACCATCGATACCGTGACCACCCGCCCGATCTCGGTCACCCGCAAGCCAACCTTGACCCACAAGATCAAGATCGTCCGTCGTTCGTCGTCGAAACTCAGATAAGGCCACCATGACCCAGACCACCAAGTACGTCATCAAGTACAAGCTCGACGGCCAGCGCCGCTGGGATTTCGCGCTGATGCCCGATGCCTCCCTCGAACAAGCCCTGGAAGCCCTGCGCAAGATCCACGGCGAAGATGCCGAGAAGATCAGCGACATCCAGGTCAGCAAAGCCTTGTAAACACCCGCCCCCGCCGCACCGCTCGCCCGCGCAAGGAGAACCGCATGAGCCACTGGCCCGACCGCCGCATCCTCGACCTGCTGGGCATCGAGCTGCCCATTCTGCAGGCCCCCATGGCCGGTGCGACGGGCTCGGGCATGGCCATCGCCGTGGGCCTGGCGGGCGGTTTGGGCGCCCTGCCCTGCGCCATGCTCACGGGCGACCAGGTGCGCGCCGAGATCGCCGCCTTCCGTACCGGCTGCCCGGGCCGCCCGTTGAACCTGAACTTCTTCTGCCACCAGCCGCCAGCGCCCGATGCCGAGCGCGATGCACGCTGGAAGCAGGCGCTCGAGCCCTATTACCGCGAAGTGGGTGCCGACTTCGCGGCCCCCACGCCGGTGTCCAACCGCGCGCCTTTCGACGAGCAGAGCTGCCAGCTGGTCGAGCAACTGCGCCCGGAGGTGGTGAGCTTCCACTTCGGCCTGCCGCAGGCTGACCTGCTGCAGCGGGTAAAGGCCAGCGGCGCCAAGGTGCTGTCCAGCGCCACCACCGTCGAGGAAGCCGTGTGGCTGGAGCGCCACGGTTGTGATGCGATCATTGCCATGGGCTATGAAGCGGGTGGCCATCGCGGCATGTTCCTCAGCGACGACATCACCAGCCAGATCGGCACCTTCGCCCTGGTGCCGCAGGTGGCCGATGCGGTCAGCATCCCTGTGATTGCCGCTGGCGGCATTGCTGACCACCGCGGCCTGTTGGCGGCACTGGCCTTGGGGGCTTCGGCCGTGCAGATCGGCACGGCTTACCTGTTCTGCCCCGAGGCCAAGGTGTCGCCGGCGCATCGCCAGGCCCTGGACAGCGCGCCTGCCAGTGAAACGGCGCTGACCAACCTGTTCACCGGCCGACCGGCGCGTGGCATCAACAACCGCATCATGCGCGAGCTGGGGCCGATGAGCGACCTGGCGCCGCGCTTCCCGCTGGCCGGTGGGGCGTTGATGCCTTTGCGGGCGATTACGGATCCGCAGGGCAATAGCGACTTCAGCAACCTGTGGTCGGGGCAGGCATTGCGGCTGGGCAAGCATATGCCGGCGGGTGCGTTGACCCGGGAGATTGCCGAAAAGGCGCTGGCCGTGCTCAGCCCCCAGCCGTCTGCGTAAGCAGGCCTGGCCTCTTCGCGGGTAAACCCGCTCCCACAGGTACTGCGCAACATTCACCTTTTGTGCCGACCCTGTGGGAGCGGGTTTACCCGCGAAAGGGCCCAGCCTGCTTAAGCATTACTGGGCCCCTTCACGGTCCATGGCCTATCGCTATATAGTTAAGGATATAACGATAACCCCAAGGAGCTGTGTTCATGCGTATCCGCCCGCCCCACCTGGCTGCCACCGCCCTGGCCGGCCTGCTCGCCTTCAGCACTGCCTGGGCCGATGAGGTCCAGGTCGCGGTCGCAGCCAACTTCACAGCCCCCATCCAGGCCATTGCCAAGGACTTTGAAAAAGACACCGGCCACAAGCTGGTCGCCGCCTACGGCGCCACCGGCCAGTTCTACGCACAGATCAAGAACGGCGCGCCGTTCGAGGTATTCCTCGCTGCCGACGACAGCACCCCGGCCAGGCTCGAGCAGGAAAAGGCCATTGTCCCGGGCTCGCGCTTCACCTATGCCATCGGCACGCTGGCCCTGTGGTCGGCCAAGCCTGGCTATGTCGACGCCAACGGCGAAGTGCTGAAGAAGAACGCATTCAAACACCTGTCCATCGCCAACCCGAAAACCGCACCTTACGGCCTGGCCGCCACCCAGGTGCTGGACAAGCTGAAGCTGACCGAAGCCACAAGGCCCAAGCTGGTCGAAGGGCAGAACATCAGCCAGGCATTCCAGTTCGTCTCCACCGGCAACGCCGAACTGGGCTTTGTCGCCCTGTCGCAAATCTACAAGGACGGCAAGGTCGAAAGCGGTTCGGCCTGGATCGTTCCCTCGTCCCTGCACGCGCCCATCCGCCAGGACGCGGTAATCCTCGAAAAGGGCAAGGACAACCCTGCTGCCAAGGCCTTGGTCGACTACCTGAAAGGCCCGAAAGCCGCGGCAGTGATCAAATCCTACGGTTATGAAATCTGATGCCACTGGACGCGAGTGACCTGGGTGCCATCTGGCTGACCGTGAAACTGGCCAGCCTGACCACCCTGATCCTGCTGATCGTCGGCACGCCCATCGCCTGGTGGCTGGCGCGCACGCGCTCGTGGCTGCGCGGGCCGGTGGGCGCGGTGGTGGCGTTGCCGCTGGTGCTGCCACCCACGGTGATCGGTTTCTACCTGCTGATCGCCCTCGGCCCGCATGGCTGGCTGGGCCAGGCGACCCAGGCGCTGGGCCTGGGCAGCGCGGTGTTCAGCTTCACCGGCCTGGTGATCGGCTCGGTGATCTACTCCATGCCGTTCGTGGTCCAGCCGCTGCAGAATGCCTTCGGCGCCATTGGCCAGCGCCCGCTGGAAGTGGCCGCCACGCTGCGCGCCAGCCCCTGGGACACCTTCTTCCATGTAGTGCTGCCGCTGGCCCGCCCAGGCTTCATTACCGCCAGCATCCTCGGCTTCGCCCATACCGTGGGCGAGTTCGGCGTGGTGTTGATGATTGGCGGCAACATCCCCGACAAGACACGCGTGGTCTCGGTGCAGATCTTCGACCATGTCGAGGCCATGGCCTATTCGCAAGCACACTGGCTGGCCGGCGCCATGCTGCTGTTCTCGTTCCTGGTGCTGCTCCTGCTGTACGCTGGACGCCGCAGCAAAGCTGGCTGGAGCTGAAATGAGCGCATCGATTGTGGCGCGCCTGAAACTGGCGCGCGACGAATTCACCCTGGACGTCGACCTGCACCTGCCCGGGCGCGGCATCAGCGCGCTGTTCGGCCACTCGGGCTCTGGCAAGACCAGCTGCCTGCGGTGCCTGGCCGGGCTGGAACGGGCCACCAGCGCCTACATCGAAGTCAACGGCGAAGTCTGGGAGGACAGCGCCCGCGGCTACTTCCAGGCACCGCACCTGCGCCCGGTGGGCTACGTGTTCCAGGAGGCCAGCCTGTTCCCGCACCTGTCGGTACGTGGCAACCTGGAATTCGGCTGGCGCCGGGTGGCCGCTGCCGAGCGCAAGGTCAGCCTCGACCAGGCCTGCCAGCTGCTGGGTATCGGCCACTTGCTGGCACGCCGGCCGGCAACCTTGTCCGGTGGCGAGGCGCAGCGGGTAGGCATTGCCCGCGCCCTGCTCAGCAGCCCGCGACTGTTGCTGATGGACGAGCCGCTGGCGGCCCTCGACGGGCCGCGCAAGCGCGAGATCCTGCCCTACCTGGAACGCCTGCACAACGAACTGGAAATCCCGCTGGTGTATGTCAGCCATGCCCAGGACGAAGTGGCGCGGCTGGCCGACCACCTGGTGTTGCTGGAACAGGGCCAGGCGGTGGCCAGCGGCCCGATCGGCGAAACCCTGGCCCGCCTCGACCTGCCACTGGCCCAAGGCGAGGATGCCGGTGTGGTGTTCGAGGGCCTGGTGGTGGGTCACGACCCGCACTACGACCTGCTCGACCTGCGCCTGCCGGGCAAGGATGGGCCGCTGCTGCGCATCGCTCACCCGGCCCAGGTGGTGGGCAGCTCCCTGCGGGTCAAGGTGCAGGCCCGTGACGTCAGCCTGGCCCTGGCAGCCGACAGCACTTCGAGCATCCTCAACCGTTTGCCGGTGCGCGTGCGCGAAAGCCGCCCGGCCGGCAACCCGGCCCATGTGCTGGTCAGCCTGGATGCCGGGGGCAATGCCTTGCTCGCGCGCATTACCCGCTTCTCGGCAGACCAGCTCGGCCTGCACCCGGGCCAGATACTGTTTGCCCAGATCAAGTCGGTGGCCTTGCTGGGCTGAGCATCGGCCGCGTGGCTGGTGTCCATTGATCAGTAACCTGATCGAGGTCTGCCAGCCATGCTCGACTGTCCCCTGCCGCGCACCCTGCACTACGTGGATGACAACCAGCCGGGCCTGACCCGGCGGCGCTGGCGTGGCCGTTTCATCTACCTGGATGCAAACGGCCAGCGGGTGCGCGACAGCGATACCCTCGCCCGGATCGCTGCACTGGTGATCCCCCCGGCCTATACCGATGTGTGGATCTGCGCTGACCCGCAGGGCCACCTGCAAGCGACGGGTCGCGATGCCCGTGGCCGCAAGCAATACCGCTACCATGCGCAGTGGCGCGAAGTCCGCGACCAGCACAAGTACGGGCGCATGCTGGCGTTTGCCCAAGCCCTGCCAAAGCTGCGCGCACAGTTGCAAGCGCACCTTGCCCGGCCAGGCCTGGACCGGGAAAAGGTGATGGCGCTGGTGGTCAGCCTGCTGGACCATACCTTGATCCGCATCGGCAACCAGCGCTATCTGCGTGACAACCAGTCCTATGGCCTGACCACCCTGCGCAACCGCCACGTCGAAGTGAAGGGAAGCAGCATCCACTTCCAGTTCCGCGGCAAGCGCGGCGTCGAGCACAACGTCAGCCTCAACGATCGGCGCCTGGCCAACCTGCTCAAGCGCTGCATGGAACTGCCCGGGCAGGCGCTGTTCCAGTACCTGGACGAAGACGGCCAGCGCCACAGCGTCGGCTCCAGCGAGGTCAACCAGTTTCTGCGGCAGCTGACCGGCGCCGACTTCACCGCCAAGGACTACCGCACCTGGGCCGGTAGCAGGCTGGCGCTGGAGCTGCTCAGGCCCTTGGCCTGGGAGCCCGAGAGCGAAGCCAAACGCCAGGTCACCGCCATCGTTCGCCAGGTGGCCACACGCCTGGGTAATACGCCAGCGGTGTGCAGGCGCTGCTACATCCACCCGGCTGTGCTTGAACACTTTGCCTTGGGGCGCCTGGCCAACTTGCCGAAAAGACGTGTACGCAAAGGCCTGGACCAAGAGGAAGTGGCCTTGCTGTTATTTCTTCAGGCACTTGAGGAACAGGATGACCATTAACTCGGTCTATTCAGCCGATGATGCGAAGAAATTTCCCATTGGGCGCCAAGCCCCCTATTCTTGCCATCGAGCACCTTGGCCGACAAACCGCTGGCGGTTTGCTTCGGCACCTGCAACTGAAGACACGCAACAGAATTTGTCTGTCGGGGAATTACTATCTGCCGAAAGCGTCTTTAATGAGAAGGAAGAGGGACAAGCTCCCGCCGCCGTGGCAACTAGCCCGACGGACTTTTACATCACCAAGGAGAAATACATGCTGATACTCACCCGCAAGGTTGGCGAAAGCATCGTCATCAACGATGACATCAAAGTCACCATTCTGGGCGTCAAAGGGATGCAAGTGAGGATCGGTATCGATGCACCGAAAGACGTCCAGGTCCATCGCGAAGAGATCTTCAAGCGTATCCAGGCCGGCAGCCCGGCACCGGAAAAGCAAGACGACTCGCACTGAGCGACCTGCCTCAAGCCGCACGGACGCGCTTGATCGCCCCGCGCCTCAGGTGCCCAGCAGTTCGCGCACCTTGGCGATCATACAGTCCATGTCGAACGGTTTGTCGAACACCGCGGCGAACAGTTCCGGGCATCCCTGGTTGGCCTGCGCGCCGCTCATGAGGATGACCGGCAACTCGCTCAAGGCCGAGTCTTGACGCATCGAGCGCACCAGCTCCTCACCGTTGAGCAGCGGCATCATGTAGTCGGTGATGACCAGCTGAACGCGCTTTTCCTTCAACGCCTCCAGCGCCTTGAAGCCGTTACTCGCCTTTTCCACCAGGAAACCTTCGTCCTCCAGGGCAAAACCGAGGATGTCGGCAATCAGGTACTCGTCATCGACGATCAGGATGGTGTTCATCGGCCCGCCCCGTCACCCGCCCCCCTGCGGCACCGGCGTTCCCGAAAGCACACCGCAGGCGCCTTCGAACGCCTTGCGCAGGGTAATGCCCTGCGGCCCGATCAGCAGCTCGTGCAAGGCAGGGTCATGGTGGCTGTCACGCACCTTGAGGATCGACAGCATGCGCCGTAGCTGCGAATCCAGTTCGACGAAGCGCATCAGCATCAGGTTGTCGACGATACTCGACAGGTCCGGGGCCGGGGCGCTGATTTCCGCACCGAAGATGTCGCGCATTTCCCAGGTGAGCATCACGCTGACATCACGCGCGCGCAGCTCGCCGACCAGCGCGCGGAAAAACGCATTGAGCCGCGCCGGGTCGGTGGCCAGGCGGCTGAACGCCCCCAGGCTGTCGATCAGTACGCGCTTGCTGCCTTGCGCCGCTACCCGTTCGAGCAGGCGCGCACCGACCTGGTCCAACAGGCCCTCGGTGGTCGGTTGCCAGCACAGCTGCAGGCTGCCGCCCTGCTCCATGGCGGCAAAGTCGTAACCCAGCGACACGGCCTTGATACGCAAGCGTTCCGGTGTTTCGTAAAAGCCGAAATGCAGCCCCGGCGCCTGCGGGCTGCTGGCACCGAGAAAGGCCAGGCCCAAGGACGTCTTGCCAATACCCGAGGGCCCGATCAGCAAGCTGACCGAACCCGTAGCCAGGCCGCCACCGAGCATTTCATCCAGGCTTTCCACCCCGCTGCCGATACGCTCCAGGGTGGCACTGCCCGCCTGGCTGGGGTGGCTGAACAGCGACTCCAGGCGTGGGTAGACGTGCATGCCGGCTTCATCGATGAGGCACTCATGGCGCCCCGACAACGCCGCACTGCCCCGCGTCTTGCGCAGCTGGATATGGCGCACGGCGCGGCTGCCGAACAATTGCTCGCCCAGCTCGATCACGCCGTCGACCATGGTGTGCTCCGGGCTGCCCTCTTCCAGCCTGGCGCTGGTCAACAGCAGCACGGTGCAACCGGCAAAGGCCGCATGGCCCTGCAGTTCGGAGACGAATTTCTTGGTGTCCAGCGCGGTTTCCGCACGCACCCGGGCATTGAGCACGCCATCGACGATCAGCAGGCTGGCCTGCTGCCGGGCGATTTCCTGGCGCAGCAACCGTACCACCGCGTCCAGGCCTTCCTGCTCCAGGGTGTCAAAGGCACTGACGAACTGGATCGGGTCGCCGACCAGCGCCGGGTCGAAGAACTCCAAGGTCGCCAGGTACTGGAACAGCCGCTCGTGCGACTCGCTCAGCAAGGTAGCCACCAGCACCCGGCCACCGTTGCGCACATGCCCGCAGGCCAGCTGGTTGGCAAGTATGGTCTTGCCGGCCCCCGGCGGGCCCTGGATGATGTAGGACGCGCCAGCCACCAGGCCACCCTGGAGCAACGCATCGAGCCCTTCGATCCCCGTCACCAGCCGCCTGAGTGCCTGTGCCATGGTGTCTACCTGTCGAGTTGGCTGTCCGTCTGGTCCTGATAGATTGGCAAGTAAAGCTGCATGCAAGTTCCCCGGCCGGGCTCACTGTCGACGCAAATGGCGCCACCGCTCTGCCTGGCAAAACCATACACCTGGCTAAGGCCCAGGCCAGTCCCCTTGCCGAAGGGCTTGGTGGTGAAAAACGGCTCGAAGATCCGCGGCAGTACCGCTGGCGCGATACCTTCGCCGCTGTCTTCCACCTCGAAACGCACAAACCCGCCGTGCAGCCCTTCCACTTCGCCGGCCAGTTCGACCACGTCGACCGTCAGGACGATCCGGCCCTGCCCTGTGATGGCATCGCGGGCATTGAACAACAGATTGAGCAGCACCATCTGCAATTGCCCGGCATCCACCTGGATCAGGGGCAGGTCCGGTTGCAACAGTACCTTCAGGTCAATCGAACCAGGCAGCGCATGCTCCAGTAGACCACGGGTGGCGGCAACAAGGTTCGCCGGGGCGACGCAGGCCACATCAAGCTTGCGGTGGCGAGCAAAGCTGAGCAACTGCTTGGTCAGTTCGGTGCCCCGCTGCCCGGCATCGAGAATGTGCTGCAGCATGCGCTGGGCGCGTGCCGGGTCCTGGGTGGCCAGCGCCAGGCGCGCCGAACTGATGATGATGGTCAGCATGTTGTTGAAGTCATGCGCCAGGCCACCGGTCAACTGGCCGAGGGCCTCCAGCTTCTGTGCCTGGAACAGCTGGGCGCGCACCGCGTCCAGCTGCAGCGCCGATTCGCGACGGTCGGTGATGTCCCGGGTCACCTTGGCCAGGCCGACGACCTGGCCATGGTCATCGCGAATCACATCCAGCGCGGCCAAGGCCCAGAACTGCGTGCCATCCTTGCGAACGCGCCAGCCTTCGTCCTGCGCCACGCCCTGCTCCAGCGCCTGACTCAGCAAGCGCTCCGGGCGGCCCTCAGTGCAATCCTGCGGGGTGAAGAACAATGAGAAATGCTGGCCGATCACTTCATCGGCACGGTAACCCTTGATGCGTTGCGCGCCTGCATTCCACGACACCACATGGCCGGACGGGTCGAGCATGTAGATAGCGTAATCCACCACCGACTGCACCAACTGCTCATAGCGGTGGGCAGGCATGACGGGGTGGTCGAGGCAGTCAGCTGAAACCATGCGAGCTCCACCGGCACAACAGCAGGAGGGAAAATAGGCCTGGCCGAACGCGCTCGCCTGTAAGCGCTCGCGTGGTTAGCCCTGCGTGATGGACCCCGTGTGGCTGGCCAGGTTCAACGCTCAGTTTCAACCAGCACCGGGCTTATGTGTCGCGGCATCGCCACTTTCAGCAGCCACAAGCCGACCAGCAGGATAAGCCCGCCACCAGCCAGGGCCATCAACCGCTGCGGTTGAGGGTGTTCGGCATCGAACCCCAGCATCAGCAGGTAACCGCCCAGGCTGATCAGGCTGAGGTAGAGAAATGCCCCCAACACGACCACCTGCACGAACAGTAGTCGCCAGAACAGCCGTGGGCGCACGATACGCCCGGAAGTAGCGGATTGGGTCATTACCGCACACTCCTGGATCCAATAATGAGGGCAACAGTGGCGTAATGACAGCAAGGTGTCAATTGCCCATACGATCGACCCTTCATTCTGTTGATCATAGGTGCTGCGGTTGACTCAACTATAACAATGGGTTATAAAGCGCGCTTGATTGCAAAGCCCTTCTGCTTAGAAGCGAGCTGGTCGTTGCGACCCCTTCAAGCGTGCGAGTGTGGTGGAATTGGTATACACAGCAGACTTAAAATCTGTCGGCGTGAGCCTTGCGGGTTCGAGTCCCGCCACTCGCACCAAACTTCCTTGAAAAGGCGCCCTCGCGGCGCCTTTTTGCTGTCTGCCAGCAATCCTGGGCGCAGCTGCTAGAGTGGACCTTGTACCCGTCCACTGGAACGCCGCCATGCGCTACTCCCTGTTCGATGGTCAACGCGACATCATTATCCTGATTGCCCGCCTGCTGCTGATGATCCTGTTCGTCTTGTCTGGCTGGGGCAAGCTGACCGGGTTCGAAGGCACGGTCGGCTACATGACCTCACTGGGCGCCCCTGCCCCCATGCTGGCAGCGGCAGTTGCCGTGCTCATGGAGTTCGTCGTCGGCATCCTGCTGATCCTCGGTTTCTACACCCGGCCGCTGGCCTTCCTGTTTGCGCTGTTCGTGCTGGGCACGGCGCTGCTGGGCCACCCGTTCTGGAGCATGGTCGACCCTGAGCGCAGCGCCAACATGACCCAGTTCCTGAAAAACCTCAGCATCATGGGTGGCCTGCTGTTGCTGGCAGTGAGCGGCCCTGGGCGTTTTTCGGTAGACGGGCGCTGAGTCAGTCGTCTTCGCAATCGTCGAACCAGGCTGGGTGATCGCGTTCCTCGTCATCGAGGTCATCCAGCGTTTCCTCGTCTTCCTCCACCTCGTCCTCGGCGCCTTGGGCATCCGCTTCCGGCTCCACATCGTCGTAGAGGAATTCGTGGTCAAGCAGGTGATCGTGCTCGGGTTCGTGCAGGTCGTCTTCGTCGTGCATGTTGGCTCCTGGGCTAAAGGCAGGCCTGTATAGGCCGATCGGCCGTGCAGGTCAATGCGCTACCGCTTAATGCTCGGTTAACCGGCCGGGTCCAGCATGCAGGCTCTCCCTTCAAACGTTGCTTGCCCGCCTTCCATGGCGGGCTTTTTTTGTCCCTTGGTATTTCCTTTCTCCAGCCTTGGCAAATCATATTGAACTGCGTGCATATTGCCCGCTGCGAGTGGAAGAACCCCCTGTACCAGGCCCTGAACAGCAGCGCCTGGCACCGCAATTACCGGACCATGACACGCTCATGACCTGACCTTCACGAAATACTGACGTCCGTGTGGGCACACTGACCCTGCTCCGTATGTTCTTGCAGCCCGCCGCATTATTGCCGCGGGCTTTTCTTTTTGTGCCTAGTCTCTGGCAGCCGTCATACGCAGGGCACTTGTGGGAGCGCAAGGCCGGTAAGTGAGTACAAGGCGGTTACCCCCCCAGACCATGACCTGAAGCAGTTTTGCCCCTCCAGGCAAGGGCTATGCTAACCCGGCGATAACCCAAGCTCACTCGGATAGACACGGAGGCTCCTATGAAAGCTGCTGTTGTTGCACCAGGCCGTCGCGTGGCTGTGGTGGAGAAAACCCTGCGCCCCCTCGAGCACGGTGAAGCGCTGCTGAAGATGCAGTGCTGCGGTGTGTGCCACACCGACCTGCATGTGAAAAATGGCGACTTCGGTGACAAGACCGGCGTAGTGCTAGGCCACGAAGGCATCGGCGTGGTCCAGGAAGTAGGGCCAGGCGTCACCTCGCTCAAGCCGGGTGATCGCGCCAGCGTGGCCTGGTTCTACCAGGGCTGCGGGCATTGCGAGTATTGCACCAGCGGCAACGAAACCCTGTGCCGCGAAGTGAAGAACTCCGGCTACACCGTGGACGGCGGCATGGCCGAAGCCTGCATCGTCAAGGCCGACTACTCGGTCAAAGTGCCCGACGGGCTCGACTCCGCTGCTGCCAGCAGCATTACCTGCGCCGGCGTGACCACCTACAAGGCGGTGAAGATCTCCAACATCCGCCCCGGCCAGTGGATCGCCATCTACGGCCTTGGCGGCCTGGGCAACCTGGCTCTGCAATATGCCAGGAACGTCTTCAACACCAAAGTGATCGCCATCGATGTCAACGAAGAGCAACTGCGCTTCGCCAGCGAGATGGGCGCCGACCTTGTCATCAATTCACGCACCGAGGATGCCGCCAAGGTTATCCAGGCCAAGACTGGTGGCGCCCATGCCGCCGTGGTTACCGCCGTTGCCAAGGCTGCGTTCAACTCGGCGGTCGACGCCCTGCGCGCCGGGGGGCGGCTGGTTGCTGTCGGGCTACCATCGGAAGCCATGAACCTGAATATCCCTCGCTTGGTACTGGACGGTATCGAAGTGATCGGCTCGCTGGTCGGCACCCGCCAGGATCTGCAGGAAGCTTTCCAGTTTGCGGCAGAAGGGAAAGTGGTGCCGAAGGTGGCCCTGCGGCCGATCGAGGATATCAACCAGATCTTCGAGGAGATGCTGGAGGGCAAGATCAAAGGGCGGATGGTGATTCAGTTCGCTTCAGAGTAGAAGGCTGGCTAGCACATCGAGGTGAATGTATGAGCATCCGCAGCTTGGCGAAAAACCTGCCACCCGACCCGGCCAGGGACGGCTGGGTGCTCGGATGGGGCGTGCTGAGAGACCGGCATCCCTGGCATTTCGTCGATGTCTATGCCGACCAGAAGACTGCCAGGGCCGAGGCGCAGCGCCGCGGTGCTGGCTACGTTGTGGAGTTCGGCTCGCATCGCCTTGGATCGGATGAATTCGTTTGCGGGATATGCCCGCCGGAAGGCTAGCGCCTGAATGGGCGGAGCGACGGGGACGCCTGGGCGCCCCCGCCTTCGATCATGCCGACATCCGTCGCATGATCAGCTCGCCATCGATGACTTCGCCGGTCTCGACAAAGCCTTCGGAGGCATAGAGATGTTTTGCCCCGATGTTCTCCGGGGCGACGCCAAGGGCAACACCGGGACCACCTGGCAACGGTTGCAGGTATGCCAGCAGCGCGCGCAGGGCGGCGCGCCCATAACCGCGGCCCTGGTGGCGGTGGTCGATCATCAGGCGATAGATCCAGCGGCTGTTCTCATCCGGATCGAGGGCATGCATCAGGAAACCGACCATTTCACCGGTCTGCATGGCACGCACGGCCAAGGGTTCACACCAGGGGCTATCGGCAGCCTGTTCCAGTGATTCGGCGTTACTGGCGATAAAGTCAGATTGGTCGTCGCGTACACGCAGAGTGCGGCAGTGGGCTTCCTCCTCAGGCGAGCTGAGGGCAACAAGAAGCACCGGTGGGCAAAGAGTGGACATGTTGGATTCTCCGCGGGGCAGCAAGGGCCCCTCCAGAATTTCGTTGACGGTTCATTGACGGACACATCATTGGAAACTGGGTCATGGGGCACCTCCTTGTTCGCGGATGAAGAGACAGTCGGCTGATCCGGCCGACCGGGGCAACATTCCAGGGGCTGCCTGGGAATTGCCTGGGAATTGCACAAGCGATCCTGGATCGCAGTGGAAGCTCGCAATGCGTCGATGTTGCTGGGGTATAGTGTACTTAACTTTTCGCTCTTTGGACACGCATTCATCCGGCTCATCATGGTGAGAAACTCACAGCGCCGTCACGGCGTCGGCTCCGCGATCCTCCGTACACTGGAATCTCAGTGCGGAGCCGTAAAGTTATTCACATAGACAAATGCCTTAAATGATCCGTTGCAAAAACCACTCGGAAAGTTCGGTTTCATTGAGAGCAGTTATGTCGAGAATCTGGATGAGGCAATCCCGGGATTATTTTTGTGAAGCTCTACTCCTGAAGTCGTTGAGAGATCTTAGCGGAGTCTCTTAATTGACCCCGATCCTTCATTAACACTTGCTCACTGAGCTTTTGAAATCAAGCTGCTCATGTATTGGTTAACATCTCGCAGATCCTGAACACTCCAAGAGTGAGGCGGAATCTTGACATTGTTTTCTTTTAATGTGTCTGGAATCAAACTTCCATTTGGGCGAAGCACTATCGAAGATACAATTACTCCGGGATAATCGGCTAATCGCTTCCTGAAACTCAACGTCGTAAGGTCTGGCGTCGGAGGATTGCTTTTCCTTGCCAGCGGCCCTGTTCCTTTGATATCCGCGCCATGACAAACCGAGCATCTCTGCATGTAGAGTTTCTTTCCATTGATATTTTCCGCCAATGAATGCTGCGCTTGGGTTGCTGCGCAGAATCCAAGCAAGGCGATGAACAATTTTCTGCTTTTCATTTTTTCTTGCGCCAATCAATTTTAACGAAACGAACCGTACGCGATCACAACCTCTCCAATCAGGCAGCTCGGCTGCCGACATGAATACGCCTCTTTCCGAGGAAGGACAGCTTAGATGCGGTTCGGTCGTCTGTCGAACGGTAAGACGCCCCTAAGAAGGCAACGGCCAGAAGCCAGCAACTTGATAAACCTTGAATAAGTCGACGGGATCACACGTGAATATCTGGCCGATGCTTTGCAACATCGGCCGACATGCTCTGGCCAGCACTACCCTTTGGTCAGATCAACCAATGGCATCTGCCGCACTTCGGTTTCGCGCCCACCCTGAATCTCGCTCACCTGCTTCAGGGCCTTGTCCACCGCCACCTTGTCCGGCAAGAAGCTGTAGCTGATGTGGAACTGCCTGCGCTCCTTCGGTCCGATTGTCGGCACCAGGTTCAGTGGCCGCTGGTAACGGCGGTTGTAGGAAAAACTCGTCCCTGGCTCCAGCCCCGTGACATAGCCCTGGCCTTGGGTATCGGTATTTTTCCACAGGGAGAATACAGGCAGCGTCCGAATATTGAAGCCGACCGAAACGCCCAGACTGCCAGCCTTGTTGTGCAACACAGCCAACGTATTGCCTTGGCCATCAGCATACGGCACCACGTTGTAAACCGTTTCATCATAGTCCTTGGTGGGCGCACGGTAGGTTTGCCAATCGGGCAGATCGCCCCTGGCCTTGTCGTTGAACGGCGAGACCTGTTTCACCGGTGCGGCGAAACGAGCGCCCTGCTCCAGGAACGGGGTGCTGAAGTTACTGTGATACAGCGCCTGGTATTCCTTCGGATAGTCGCCGTTGTTGGTCAGGGTGTCATTGAGGACGAACACCGCGCTGCCGGGTTCGGTGACCACTTCGGTCATAACGGAGAAGTCGACTTTCTTGAACGCCTGCTCTTTCAGTTCGCCGCGCAAGGTGATGGCGTACGGTGGTTTCTCATCAATGTGCAGGGTGACTTTGCTCGCAGGAATATTGGCGGCCCGACCGTGCAGGGTCAGCAGTTCGCCGTTGTCGATGCCGGGGTGCCCGACCCATTCGTAACCGCAGCGGGTGACCAGTTCGTTGAAACCCTCCAGCCAGCCCAGACCATTACGCCCATTGAGTTCGATGAAGGACGGGTTGACCACTTCCTTGACTGGCGAATCCCAGCCCATGCGCACATTACCGACCGACGCCTGCAAGATGTTCATACCGCGGGTCGGCACTACGGAGAGTTTCATCGTTCCGTTATCGATGTCGACAATGCTGACCCCCTCCTGCCGACCTCCGTGCAAGGTGCGCAGGGTAACGCTGAAGGGCTTGTCGGTTTTTACGCCAAGTTGCTGGCTGGTGATCTGCCAGTTCTGGGCGGCTTTGTCGGTATCGAGTAGAACGTAATCCCAGGCCAGGGCATGAGAGGTTGCGGACAGGGCGCCGAGAGCAATGAACAGCTTGAGGAGGGACATGGCAGTAGCCTTTCTTGGAGTTGTGCCTTTTTATAAACGCGAAGAAACGTTTCAGCAAGCCAGGAAGCCAGACATCTCGGCGCATTCGATGCCCAGCGCAGCCTCCGGCAGTGGTTACGGCAGGCAGAACACAAGTGCGCGTCACCACGACGAGGCAGCGGCTATCCTTCAGGTTGGAGGGCGTATGTGTGGAAGGTTGAGCCAATACCGTGGCATACATGACTTCGTTGAAACCCTGAGCCTGCCAGAGGCCTGGAGGAACAACGTCGGTGACCAGCCGCTTGGCCGGTACAATGTCGCGCCGACCACGCCGGTAGCAGTGCTGCGTGTGGATGATGCAGGCCCGAGGGCGGACCTGGTGCGGTGGGGCTGGCGGCCGCATTGGGCAACCGATCGCGCTGCGCCGATCAATGCCCGAGTCGAAAAAGTTGCGCACGGCCCGTTCTTCCGGGCGATCTGGCCGCACCGGGCCATCACGCCCATCGACGGCTGGTACGAATGGGTTGATGAAGGCAGGCCGAAGAAGCAACCGTACTACATCCGCCGCCAGGATGGGCGCCCTGCCCTGTGCGCCTCGATCGGCCAGTTCACTGGAAGCGAGCACGACGGGTTCGTCATCATTACCGCCGATGCCCAAGGCGGGATGGTCGATGTTCACGACCGCCGGCCTGTGGTGCTGTCACCTGAGCTGGCATATGAATGGATCGCGGCGGAAATGCCGAGCGAGCACGCGGAGCAACTGGTGCTCAACCTGGGAGAGCCGGTCGAAGCCTTCGAGTGGTATCGGGTGAGCACAGCCGTGGGGAATGTGCGCAACCAGGGCGCCGAGCTGATTCACCCGCTTCAGTGTTGAAAGGCGCCGAGTGATCGCCACCGCTCACACGCCAGATGTTTTTCCTTCGAGCAACACCCATAACAAAAAAACCGCAGACGTTAGTCTGCGGGGTTTTGAATGGTGAAGGCCGAGGTCGGAATCGAACCGGCGTAGACGGATTTGCAATCCGATAGAAGACTCGCCGTCTCATGGGCCTTTGGCGCTAAAACCAGTTCCAAAACGAATCAGTATTTGCCAGTCTGCAACCCGCATTCTACAAGGGCCGGCGTTTCAGTTTTGGAACTGATTTTCGCTCTCCTCCGGCGCTCTGCCGACCTACTCCCAACCCCTTTACGTCCTGAAGTCAAACCCTTCTGGTGAATGCGTCGTCACGTAGTGCGCCAGGTAGTTGTCCAGTACCGTCTCCGGATCTTCGAGCAAACGGTAATCGGCAAAGTCATCGTTCTTAACGTGATAGACCTTCCCATCGCACTTGCCTTCGTCAAGAAACAGGGCATCGCCCGCATCAGTCAGCAGCCAGCAACGCAGGTAGTGCTCGGAACTCGCCTGGATGCCTTTGACGAAATCCCTGATAACGGCCTTCTTAACCCCACGTAGCACTCGATAGCGTTCGATTGACAGACGTCCGCTGTAGGAAAACGGGGTGTTGGTCCAATCGATGGACAGATAGGAATCCTCGGTCAGCATAAAAGACCAGAAATAGCGATACAGTTCCTTCCAGCGGGGCGGCAGCATCGCACAGTCTCGTTCGAATGCAGGACCCTCTGTTTCAAGTATAACGGGCACGATGTCGAAGAACAGGTTCAACTCCCGCCCTTCAGCCGCCAGCGAGGCCATCCAAGTACCTTCAAACAGCCTGAACATCACTATCGGCACCGCATACTCACGCTCGATCGCCGCACCGGTACGAGGAAAGGCCTCGGCAAAGCCAGGAAACATTTCGCCAACGGATGCGCCAAGCGCATCGATCACCACGCTGTTCAGGCGCGGCCGCTGAGCCTCTCCAAGATCAGCTGCGCTTGTGCACACTAAATCGTACCTATCCTTGTCAAGCATCATCTATCCCTATTCGAGCTCCAACTTCGAAATCCTGTATCGGCCGGACGGATCATTCCTCTAGCTCCGGTATAGGCTCGGCCATGATCGGTACTAAATAGATCTCTATTGCCACATTACCATGCAGTTTCCTAGGGGTGTCTGGCGGTGCTAAGGGGTTGAGTTTATTCGGCAAAACACCCCTCCTGCCCCCTCATTTCCCCGTTAGTGGTATCAAAATTGGTATCACTTGGTAGCCGCCGTTGACTGTCCGCTTTCGACCCATTGCGGACATTCACCAGAGGCTACAATACAGCACCAAATCACCAGCAACTGCCTGCCCTAATAAAGCGCAGGCTCATGAAAAGGAAGTCAAGCAAATGGATGTACTTTGCACCTCTCTGGACGAAGTCCGCCAAGGGATCGATGAAATCGACCGCAACCTCGTTTCGCTTCTCGCCAAACGGGGCCGGCTTGTGACGCAAGCAGCTGCCTTCAAGAAAACCACCGATGATGTGCGTGCGCCTGCTCGGGTTGAGCAAGTGATAAGGAAGGTTCGTGAAATGGCTGACGAAACTGGTGCCTCGGCTGAGGTCGTGGAGCAGGTCTACCGGGCAATGATTTCGGCCTTCATCACTGAAGAACTGGCCACCCATGCGAAGCTGGCCAATGAACCTTCAGCATCTTGATGACAACGCGGGGCTCATCCGAAGCCCCGCCGCTTTTCCTCACCCACTACCTTTGACTCAAAGCCGCAATCGAAACACCAGATGCGACAAAGGTGAGGCCAGCGCCCACATTTAGCCCATTTACCAGCCGCGGCCGCTGGTACAGGTAGCGAGATAACACCGTGGCGAAAATGCCCATCAAGGCAAAACCGAAAGCTGTGAGTATAGCAAACCACACCCCGTAAACCATCATCTGCACGCTGACCGATCCACGAGCCGGATCGACAAATTGGGGAATGAATGCCAACACGAACAAGCCTGGTTTCGGGTTGAGCACAGCCGAAAGCAGACCGGTTAGAAAAATGCTGGACAACGATTGCCGGGACGCCGGCTGAAAGCTGATCAAACTGCGTGCGCGCAAGACCTTGATGCCGAGCCAGAGCAGATAGCCAGCACCAATGAGTTTGATCACCCAGAAAGCGACCACCGAGGTCTGCATCAGAAGGGTCAATCCTAACGAAGCGGCTGCGACGTGAAACAGAATGCCCGCGCCTGACGCCATGCCGGATACGGCCGCTGCGACTTTGCCCTGGCTGAGACCACGGCCAATGGCCAACAGGTTGTCAGGGCCCGGCGCCAATACCAACAGCACGCAGGCAGCAGTGTAGGCAAACCACACATTCATTGGAAACACGGCTCTCTCCTTAAGCCTGATAAAGCATCCATCCTGACGGTGGGGTATGCCAATGGCAAGGAGGAATCTCAAGGATTGTTGGCTCTGATGGGTTTAGACCTGCCGAGTTGTCCAAGTCAGCGAAAAACGCTATGTCTGCAGTGGCTCGAAAGCAGCCGTTCGCATAGGGCAATCGAGCCGCCCAACAGGTGCGGCCCAGGCGCAGGTTCTGCTGAACGGTTTTCAAGACCGCGTTATAAACCTTCACTCCATGCTGCCTGCAACGCAAAATAGATTCCAAAACAACGACGAAACGGCACGGCTACAGGCCGCATACTGCAAGGGTCGCCATTTCAGTTTTGGAACCTATTTTCGCTCTCCTCCGGCGCTCTGCCGACCTACTCCCAACTCCTTTACGTCCTGAAGTCAAACCCTTCTGGTGACTGCGCACTCACGTAGTGCGCCAGGTAGCTGTCCAGCACCGTCTCCGGATCTTCGAGCAGACGGTAATCGGCAAAGTCATCGTACTTAACGTGATAGACCTTCCCATCGCACTTGCCTTCGTCAAGAAACAGGGCATCGCCCGCATCAGTCAGCAGCCAGCAACGCAGGTAGTGCTCGGAACTCGCCTGGATGCCTTTGACGAAATCCCTGATAACGGCCTTCTTAACCCCACGTAGCACTCGATAGCGTTCGATTGACAGACGGCCGCTGTAGGAGAAGGGGGAGTTGGTCCAATCCATGGACAGATAGGAGCGCTCGGTCAACATAAAAGACCAGAAATAGCGATACAGCTCTTTCCAACGGGGCGGCAGCATCGTACAGTTTCGCTCGAATGTAGGCCCCTCTGTTGCAAGCGTTTCGGGCACCAGGTAGAAGAACAGGTTCATTGCTCGCCCCTCAGCCGCCAGCGATGCTATCCAAGTACCCCTATAACTCTCGAACAGCATTATCGGCACAGCATACTCACGCTCGATCGCCGCCACAGTACGAGGAAAGGCCGCGGCAAAGCCAGGAAACATTTCGCCAACTGATGCGCCGAGCCCCTCTATCACCACGCTCTTCAGGCGCGGCCTCTGTGCGTCGCCAAGATCAGCTGCGCTCGTGCAGACTAAATCGTACCCATCCTTGTCAAGCATCATCTATCCCTATTTGAGTTCCACTTACAGAAAGCCTGTATCGGCCGGACGCTTCCTTTCTCCAGCTCAGGCATAAGCGCGACCAGATCTGGTTTGAGTGCCCTCCACCTCGGCGCCATCGCCAAGCCCTCGAAAGGCTGAAGTTTCGGAACTCCATGCCTTTAGTTTCGGAACTCTTGGCTTTTTTGACCCGCAAAGAAAAGCCCCGCAGACGTTAATCTGCGGGGCTTTCGAATGGTGGAGGCCGAGGTCGGAATCGAACCGGCGTAGACGGATTTGCAATCCGGAGCATAACCACTTTGCTACTCGGCCTCAAAGGTCGGATCTAGCAGCTTGCGCTTCGCTATCTCCTTGAAACGCTGAACCTTTTTCAAAGTTTGCTGCGTTTCGATGGGCGCCATTATGTCTTCATTCCTTTAACCTTGCAACCCCCTGAACGAAAAAAAATTTCAACGGGTTCAAGGTGTTAGCGCAGGCGGCCGAGTTTACTCCACAAGCCCACCACGGTGTTCTCCACCGTGCCACTGGCAGCCATGCCGATTCGCTCCTGCAGGCTCTTGCGTTCGGCGTAGTGCAGGTGGAACAGGTTGGCGCTGCGCGCGCGCTCGCTGAGGTACTCGTCACTGGTCTGCAACTCGTCCACCAGCTTGCGGTTGAGTGCCGCGACGCCCAGCCAGACTTCGCCAGTGGCCACTTCGTCGATGTGCAGCTGCGGACGATAGCGGGCAACGAAGTCCTTGAACAGCTGGTGGGTGATGTCCAGGTCTTCCTGGAACTTCTCCCGGCCCTTCTCGGTGTTCTCGCCGAACACCGTCAGGGTGCGCTTGTATTCACCGGCGGTCAGCACTTCGAAATCGATGTCGTGCTTCTTCAACAGGCGGTTGACGTTGGGCAACTGCGCCACCACGCCGATGGAACCCAGCACGGCGAACGGCGCGCTGACGATCTTCTCGCCGATGCAGGCCATCATGTAACCGCCGCTGGCAGCCACCTTGTCGATACACACGGTCAACGGGATGCCGGCCTGGCGAATGCGCGCCAGCTGCGATGCGGCCAGGCCGTAGCTGTGCACCAGGCCGCCACCGCTTTCCAGGCGCAGCACCACTTCGTCACGCGGGGTGGCGAGGGTCAGCAGCGCGGTGATTTCGTTGCGCAGGCTTTCGGTGGCAGAGGCTTTGATGTCGCCATCGAAGTCCAGCACGAAGACCCGGTCCTTTTCCTCGGCCTTGCCCTTCTTCTGCTGTTTTTCCGCCTTGGCCTGCTGCTTGCGCAAGGCCTTGAGCTGGGCCTTGTCGAGCAGGCCGGACTCCAGGCGCTCGCGCAGATCCTTGTAGAACTCGTTCAGGCGGGTGACCTGCAATTGCCCACCCGATTTGCGCCGCCCCTTGCCGCGCAGCCCGGCGATAGCCGACAGCACTATCAGGATGGCGATGACCAGGGTGGCGGTTTTGGCGAGAAAGCTTGCGTATTCGGCAAGAAACTCCACGTTGACTCCTTAAAGACCTGCGCCACGACGGCGCGTAACTGTTGCAAGCATACCGTTGCGCCTGAGGTGCTGCCAGCCGCTGTAAACGCCGGCAACACCTTTCAAACAACCTTTTCAAACGCTTGTATGTTTTTTCGTTGACAGCCCGTGTGCCGCATCCTAACCTCGCAGCAACCTCCAACAGGCCGGAACCTTTCGTGGGCAACCTCTACCTGATCCGACATGGCCAAGCCTCCTTCGGCGCCGATGACTACGATGTCCTCTCGCCCGTGGGCGAGCGCCAGAGCCAGGCCCTGGGTGAGCACCTGGCCCAGCTCGGGGTACGGTTGGACCGCTGCGTGGCAGGCGACCTGCGCCGCCAGCAGGATACCGCGCGCCTGGCCCTGGCAGCACTGCATGCCAACGGCAGCCCGGTGCCGGCTGTCGAGACCGATGCTGCGTTCAATGAGTTCGATGCCGATGGCGTGATCCGCGCCCTGTTGCCCGGGCTGCTGCCGCAAGAGCCCGACGCCCTGCACATCCTGCGCAATGGCGCGCAGCACCGCAGCGAGTTCCAGCGCCTGTTCGCACTGATGGTGCAGCGCTGGCACGATGGCGAACATGCCGACGATGGCCTGGAGACCTGGCAGGCCTTCACCGCCCGCGTGCAAGGCGGCCTGCAGCGCGTACTCGATGCCGCCGGTAGCGGTGACAATATTGCCATCTTCACCTCGGGCGGCACCATTGCCGCCCTGCTCCACCTGGTTACCCGTATTACCCCCAGCCAGGCGTTCGCGCTGAACTGGCAGATCATCAACACGTCGCTCAGCCAGCTGAAGTTCCGCGGCCGCGACGTGGCACTGGCTTCCTTCAACAGCCAGGCCCATGTGCAACTGTTGAGGGCGCCGGAGCTTGTCACCTATCGATGAGCCCGGCTTGTTGTGTCCCTGCGGGGACGTGTAAATCACTCTATAAGGAATGCGCCATGACCTCCGTAGCTGATGCCGTTAAAAAGATGCAAGAGAAGTTCAACCCATCCGCTGCCGCCGGCCTGGACCTGGTGTTCGGCTTCAACATCACCGACGAAGGCAAGCACTACGCACTGATCGTCAAGGACGGCACCTGCGACCTGCAGGAAGGCGAAAACCCGGATGCCAACTGCACCCTGGTAATGGACAGCGAAACCCTGAAGGGTATCGTCAGCGGCGAAACCGACGGCATGCAGGCGTTCATGGGCGGCAAGCTGCGCGTTGAAGGCGACATGATGCTGTCGATGAAGCTCAGCGAGCTGTTCCCGTCCTGAGGGTCGGGGGTACCGGATGATCGAAAAACCGAAGCCTGACCGGCTTCGGTTTTTTTTTGCCCGCCTGTTCGGGCCCTATCGCCAGTCGCTTCATCAAGGCAGTTGATCGGGCAGCAACACCCTCGCCTATATGGCACCTGGCACGCTTGTCCCACACCCAGCTGACCATTAGATTAGCCAATAGTCCTTGTGATCGAGAATAAGGAAAACGCATGACGCTCACCGACCAGTCCACCCAGGTACGCCCCGGCGAAGAACTCGACGCGGCGGTCATCGACCCTTACCTCAAGGCCAACATCCCCGGCCTGGATGGCCTGCCGAGCATCAGCCAGTTCCCTGGCGGCGCCTCCAACCTTACCTACCTGGTCAGCTATCCGGGCCGCGACTTCGTACTACGCCGCCCACCGTTCGGGCAGAAGGCCAAATCGGCCCACGACATGGGCCGCGAGTTTCGCATCCTCAACCAGCTGAACAGCGGCTTCCCCTACTGCCCCAAGGCCTATGTGCACTGCACCGACACCAGCCTGATCGGCGGCGAGTTCTACGTGATGGAGCGGGTCAAGGGCATCATCCTGCGCTCGGACATCCCGGCCGAACTGGACCTCGACGCCAACCGCACCGAGGCCCTGTGCAAGAGCTTCATCGACCGCCTGGTGGAACTGCACCAGGTGGACTACAACGCCTGCGGCCTGGCCGACCTGGGCAAGCCGGAAGGCTATGTGCAGCGCCAGATCGAGGGCTGGACCAGTCGCTATGAAAAGGCCCTGACCCCGGACGCCCCGCGCTGGGAACAGGTAACCGCCTGGCTGCACGAGAAAATGCCCGCCGACCACACGCGGCCCGGCATCGTGCACAACGACTACCGTTTCGACAACGTGATCCTCGATGCCGACAACCCCATGCGCATCATCGGTGTGCTGGACTGGGAAATGGCCACCCTCGGCGACCCACTGATGGACCTGGGCAACAGCCTGGCCTACTGGATCCAGGCCGACGACCCGGCGCCAGTGCAGTTGATGCGCCGCCAGCCGAGCAACGCCCCGGGCATGCTCAACCGCCGCCAGTTCGTCGATTACTACGCCGAGCGCGCTGGCATCCGCCTGGACAACTTCGATTACTACTATTGTTATGGCCTGTTCCGCCTGGCCGGCATCGTCCAGCAGATCTACTACCGCTATTACCACGGCCAGACCCAGGACAAGCGCTTTGCCCAGTTCATCCACATGAACCGCCTGCTGGAGCAGATGACCTTGCAGGTCATCGCCAAGTCCAGCCTCTGAGCCCCGACTTCGACGACGGATAACAAGGAAAACAGCATGTCCAAGACCCACCTGTTCGACCTCGACGGCAAGATTGCCTTCGTTTCCGGCGCCAGCCGTGGCATCGGCGAGGCCATCGCCCACCTGTTGGCCCAGCAAGGTGCCCATGTGATCGTGTCCAGCCGCAAGCTCGACGGTTGCCAGCAGGTGGCCGACGCCATCATCGCCGCCGGCGGCAAGGCAACGGCGGTAGCCTGCCACATCGGTGAACTGGAGCAGATCCAGCAGGTGTTCGCCGGCATCCGCGAGCAATTCGGGCGGCTGGACATCCTGGTCAACAACGCCGCCACCAACCCGCAGTTCTGCAACGTGCTGGATACCGACCCGGGTGCTTTCCAGAAGACCGTGGACGTGAACATCCGTGGCTACTTCTTCATGTCGGTAGAGGCCGGCAAGCTGATGCGTGAACAGGGTGGCGGCAGCATCATCAACGTGGCGTCGATCAACGGGGTGTCGCCCGGCCTGTTCCAGGGCATCTATTCGGTGACCAAGGCGGCGGTCATCAACATGACCAAGGTCTTCGCCAAGGAATGCGCGCCGTTCGGTATCCGCTGCAACGCCCTGCTGCCGGGCCTGACCGATACCAAGTTCGCCTCGGCACTGGTAAAGAACGACGCCATCCTCAACGCCGCGCTGCAGCATATCCCGCTCAAGCGCGTGGCCGACCCCAAGGAAATGGCCGGCGCCGTGTTGTACCTGGCCAGCGATGCCTCCAGCTACACCACCGGTACCGCGCTCAATGTCGACGGCGGCTACCTGTCCTGATCAGGCTTTTACTGCCACCAGGGTGTAACTCAGGGGCAGGCGCGCGGGCTGCTCGCGCAGGCGATATTCACCGTCGTCGCCCTTGACCATCTGCCCCGGCAGCGCCTCCCAGGGGATGCTCTGGTGCTCGACCAGGGCGGTCAGCTGCAGGCCGTGCGCCAGCAAGGCACTGATCACCTCGCCCAGGCCGTGGTTCCACTCGTGGGTTTCGGTGTGAGACAGGCGCTGCTCGGTTTCGACGTAGGTTTGGTCGTTGTGCCACACCGTCGGCTCTTCGTGCTCGAAATACGGGTACTCGAGTTGCAGGCGGTCCTGGTGGTCTTCGTTGACCGCCATCAGCATCGGGTGCCCGTCGCGCAGAAACAGCCGCCCACCTGGTTTCAGCAGGGCCGCGACAGTACGCGCCCACGGCTCGATGCGGGGCAGCCAGCAGAGCGCGCCGATCCCGGTGTAGACCAGGTCGAACGTGCCAGCTGGCAGCACCTTGTCGGCGGCATAGACGTCGGCCTCGACATACGCGATGGGTGCCGCACAGCGCTCGGCCAGCACCCGCGCCTCGGCCAGCGAAGCCGTGGAATAGTCCAGGCCACAGACCTTGGCGCCAAGGCGCGCCAGCGAGAGGGTGTCGGTACCGATGTGGCACTGCAGGTGAACGGCGTTGAGCCCGTCGATATTGCCAAGCAATGGCAGGTCGAAGCGTACGGTTTCGGAAAGGTGTTCGGGTTGCCGGATGAGCCGTTCGACTTCGTAGTCGTTGGAAGCAGCGTGCAGCGGAGCACGTTCATCCCAGCTGGCGCGGTTGAGTTGCAATGAGCGGTCCATGGTGTCTTCCTTGATTCGTGGGGGCTTATGCTAGCCCCCACGAATCTCCCTGCGACAGGACTGCATTGCTAAAAATTGTAAAGCTCGCGCGCCCCCTGTGGGAGCGGGTTTACCCGCGAATGCGGTGTTGAATGTACCGACGCATTCGCGGGTGAACCCGCTCCCACAGGGGAATGTGTTTTGACGTTACAGGCAGGTCGCCGCCGCCGCCCGGCGCTGCAGGGCCACGCCGTCGTTCTTCTGCGCGTAGTAATCCACCCGCGCCCCACCCGCCTGCGGGTACACATCCACGAACGCCTCGGCCTCACGGGTATACACCGTGAACCCACCCTGCTTGCGTGGTTCCAGGTAGCCACTGGCATCGTCGCCGAACACCTTCTCTTCCTGCCAGCTGAACTGGATGCACTGGGCCACCAGCGCCGGCGCCTTGTGCGAGTCGAGCTGCGCAGTCGGCTTGCCGCCGCGGGCCGTTTCCATGGTTGCAGAAGCACAACCGACCAGCATCAGCGCCGCGGCCATCGGCAGAATCGCACGCATGTTCCATCCTCAGGGTAAAAAAGAACGCGACTCTAGCACTGGCAAGCCACGCGAGTGAATTGCCGCGCACAGGTGGCAGTCGCAGACAAGGCATGCCGCTCATCGCTGGCCCGACAAATTTTTTGCCTGACAGCGAAACCAAATGGATCCTTCCCAGTCTCAGAAGGTGTGCCGTAAACCTTTGCGGATCAAGGACCTATATCGTGATGACCCGTCTTGCAAGCCTTTCGCTGATTGCCGTTGTCCTGCTGACCGCAGGGTGCCATAGCCATCGCTACCATGACGACGACGATGGCTGGCGTGACCGTGATCGTGACCATCGCCACCACCATCGGCATGACCGCGACGACGATGATGATGACTATCGTCGGTACCGTGGTGACCGCTACTACCGCTGAAGCGTCTTTTCAACCCTGAGCCGCCGCCCGTTGCGCGGCACCTTAACCTGATGATTCCTTTGAGGTTCGTATCATGCGTCTGACTCTGCCTTCCCTTGCCCTCGGCCTGCTGCTGTGCCAGGGCGCTTTCGCCGGTGACGGTACCGCCGCCATTGGCGGTGGCCTGGGTGGTGTTCTGGGTAACGTTGTCGGTCAACAGATCGGCGGCAAAACGGGGGCGGCCATCGGTGCCGGCCTCGGCGGCGCAGCCGGCAGTGCGGTAGGTGCACGCAAGGGCAACCGTACCGAAGCCGCCATCGGCGGTGGCCTGGGCTCGGCCGGCGGCTCGCTGCTGGGCGGTGCGGTGGGCGGCAAGACCGGCTCCACCGTAGGTGCCGGCCTGGGTGGCGCGGCTGGTGGTGCCATCGGCAACCACCTGGGCGACAACAACGGCAAGCACCGTCGTCACCGTCACTGATCCCGGTGACCAAGGGGCCGCAATGCGGCCCCTTTTGTTTTGCAAACCCTGCAGTACATCAACACCCCCTTCACCACGTTCCGGCACACTGGCTGCTACTGTCTATCCTGCCCCCGTGTGAAGGAACACCCCCTCCTCATGAACCAAGAGCTACTCTGGGTCCTCGGCCTGCTGGCCATCGTCATCGTCCTGTTCGTCATCAATCGCCCACGCATGGACGTGGTCGCGCTACTGGTGATCCTCGCCCTGCCGCTGTCGGGCATCCTCACCGTGGAACAGGCGCTGGCCGGCTTCAGTGACCCCAACGTGGTACTGATCGCCGCCCTGTTCGTGGTCGGTGAAGGCCTGGTGCGCACCGGCATTGCCTACCGCATCGGCGAGTGGATGAGCGAGCGGGCCGGCAACAGCGAGGCCCGCCTGCTGGTGTTGCTGATGGTGGCCGTGGCGGGGCTGGGTTCGATGATGAGCTCCACCGGTGTGGTGGCCATTTTCATTCCGGTGGTGCTGAGCATCGCCGCGCGCCTACAGATTTCGCCCAGCCGCCTGATGATGCCACTGGCTTTCGCCGGCCTGATCAGCGGCATGCTAAGCCTGGTGGCCACACCACCCAACGTGGTGGTGCACAGCGAACTGGTGCGCCATGGCGAAGCGGGCTTCAGCTTCTTCAGCTTCACCCCGTTTGGCCTGGTGGTGCTGGTGCTGGGCATCGGCTACATGCTGCTGACCCGGCACTGGTTGAACGGCGAAGTGCGCAAGGACGGCCGCGTGGAAAGCCGCCGCACCCTGCTGGACCTGGTGCTGGACTACAAGCTCAATGGCCGTGAGCGGCGCCTGCGCATCCGCCCCCACTCCCCGCTGATCGGCCACACCCTGGGCGAGCTGGAGCTACGCACCCGCCATGGCGCCAACGTGATCGGCATCGAACGCCAGCACAAGTTCACCACGCGGGTGATCGCCGCCGACTCCAGCACCGTGCTGCACCAGGGCGACGTGCTGCTGCTCGACCTGTTCGCCAACCACGACGACCTGCGCAGCCTGTGTCAGACCATGCAGCTGGAGCCTCTGCACTTCAAGGCCGCCTACTTCATCGACCAGTCCCAGGAGCTGGGCATGGCCGAGGTCTCGCTGCCACCTGGCTCGAAACTGATCGGCAAGAGCATCCTCGAACTGGCCTTCCGCACTCGCTTCGACCTCAACGTGGTCGGCTTGCGCCGCGAGCAGGCAGCGATCGAAGAACAACTGGTGGAAGAAAAGCTGCGCCTGGGCGACACCCTGCTGGTAGTCGGCCCATGGAAAGCCGTGCGCCAGTTGCAAAGCAAGCCCAAGGACTTCCTGGTTCTGAGCCTGCCCGCAGAAATCGACCTGGTCGCGCCCGCCCGCACCCGCGCACCACAGGCGTTGCTGAGCCTGGCGGTGATGGTCGGGCTGATGGTCAGCGGCGCGGTACCCAACGTCATTGCCGCACTGATCGGTTGCCTGCTGATGGGCGCCGGCCGCTGCATCGACATGAACAGCGCCTACCGGGCCATCCACTGGCAAAGCCTGGTGCTGATCGTCGGCATGCTGCCCTTTGCCCAGGCACTGCAGAAAACCGGCGGTATCGACCTGGCGGTGGGTGGCCTGGTCAGCGTGCTGGGCGGTGCCGGCCCAAGTGCCATTCTTGCCTGCCTGTTCGCGGTCACGGCAGTAATCGGCCTGTTCATCTCCAACACGGCCACCGCGGTACTGATGGCACCCGTGGCCGTCAGCACCGCCGCGCAGCTGGGCATGTCGCCCTACCCGTTCGCCATGACCGTGGCGCTGGCCGCCTCGGCGGCGTTCATGACGCCGGTGTCATCGCCGGTCAACACGCTGGTACTGGGCCCGGGGCAGTACCGCTTCGCCGACTTCGTCAAGGTCGGCGTGCCGTTTACCGTGCTGGTGATGCTGGTGACCGTGTTGATGGTGCCGTGGTTCTTCGGGCTGTGAGGTGATCGGTAGCGGATGGAGGCAATTTGGCATTATCTCGACCAATCGCGGCAGATTGACATCAAGTCCTCTGACGAAACAAACTTGTGCGCAATTGCCCCAGGTGCTTCAAGCCGTTGTCCTGGATTTCGTTTCCGCTTTGCCGGTCGAGCCCATGGTTTTTCCAGCCCAATCGCGCGTGCTGCACTACGTCGTTCTGCTCGGCCTGACCTTTGCCCTCACCCTGGGCGGCATCCTGGCCCGTCCGATCGAATCCCTGTCGCTATTCTGGCCGGTCAATGCGGTACTGGCCGGCGTGCTGCTGCGTTATCCCCGGCAGGCCACGCTGACGGGCTTTACCTTGGTCTGGCTGGCCATGGTCGGCGCCGACCTGCTGTGCGGCAGTGCCTGGGTACCCGCCCTGTGGTTCAACCTGTGCAACCTGGGCGTGGTGGCCACCCTCTGGCTGCTGCTCTCGCGCTTGCCGCGCCTGCACCGGCGCATGCGTACCCCCCACGGCGTGCTCAGCGTGTTTGGCGCCTCCGCCGCCGCGGCGATCGTGGCGGCCAGCATGGCGGCGGTAATGGCCGCGCCGTGGTTCGAACAGTCCTTGCGCGCCACCTGGCTGGCCTGGTTCAGCGAACAATTCTCCACCAGCGTGCTGGTGCTGCCAGTGCTGCTGACGGCGCCTTCGGCACGGGCGCTGGTGCGCGGTGGCGCCCAGGCCATCCGCCTGGCACCGTTGCTTGTGCTGCTGGCCTCGCTGGCGTTCAGCATTGCCTTCGGCGGCCCCGGGGCCATTGCCTTCCCGATTGCCGCACTGCTGTGGTGCGCCTGGACCTACTCCCCGTTTCTGGTCTCTCTGCTGACACTTACCGCTGGCAGCACGCTGATCGTGGCGGTAGCGCAAAACCTTATGCATTTCAGCGTGCCGCAAAGCGAGCCCGGGGTGACCACGCTGATGTCGGCGCGCCTTGGCATCGCCATGCTGGTGCTCGGGCCGCTGGTGGTGGCCTGCGTCAGCCAGGCCAACCGCAGCCTGATGGCCCGCCTGGCGCATCAGGCCACCATCGACCACCTCACCGGCGTGCTCACCCGCAGCGCCTTCACCCGCCGCGCCAACGCGCTGCTGGACAGCCGTGAGCAACACGCCCAGGCGCTGCCGCTGACCCTGATGATGCTGGACATCGACCACTTCAAGTCGATCAATGATGCCCACGGCCATGCGGTTGGTGACCAGGTGCTGCGCCAGTTTGCCGGGACCCTGCAGGAGCAGCTGCATGATGGCGAACTGTTCGCCCGCCTGGGCGGCGAGGAGTTCGTCGTGGTCCTCCCGGGCCTGGCGCCAGATCGGGCCAAGTTCACGGCAGAACGCCTGCGCCGCGCCGTGCAGGACCTGCATGTGGTGCAGGCCGAGCAGCCCCTGCAGATTACTGTCAGTATCGGCCTGGCCGGTTGTGCCGCCGACATGCCGGCCCCCACCCTCGACGAACTGCTGGCGCGCGCTGACCAGGCGTTGTACCGGGCCAAGGCCCATGGCCGCAACCGCGTCGAGCAGGCCGAACCGCAACGCCAGGTGATGTGAACTAGCCGGCCAGCAGGTCCCACGTCAACTTGGCGATCAGCACGCACAGCAGCACCAGGAACAACCCGCGGACAAAGCCCGCGCCCTTGCGCACCGCCAGCCAGGCACCGGTCAGCGCGCCGAGGATGTTGCACACCGCCATGGGCAAGGCGATGGCGTACAGCACGTTGCCCGATGGCACGAAGAACACCAGCGCCGCCAGGTTGGTGGCGATGTTGACCACCTTGGCCGATGCCGAGGCGTGCAGGAAGTCCAGGGCAAAGAAGCGGATGAACAGGAAGATCAGGAAGCTGCCGGTGCCCGGACCGAACAGGCCATCGTAAAAGCCGATCGCACCACCGATCAGCACCGCCAGGCACTGCTCCTTGCGGCCGATCGTTGCGGGTTTGTGCAGCGTGCCAAAGTCCTTCTTGCAGAAGGTGTAGATGGCCATCAGCACGATCAGCACCAGCACCGCCGGGCGCATCACGCTGGGCGGCACCAGCGACACCGTGGCGGCACCGGCGAACGACATGACGAAGGCACTGAGCGCCGCCGGCACGATCAACCCCCAGTCCAGCGTCACCCTGCGAATGAACGAACGCGCCGCGAAGGCCGTGCCACACACCGACGCCAGTTTGTTGCTACCAAGCAATGCCGCCGGTTGCGCGGTGGGCAGCACGTTGAACAAGGCCGGGATCTGGATCAGCCCGCCGCCACCCACGGCAGCGTCGATCAGCCCAGCGGCGAAGGCGAACACGGAAAGCACAGCGATATCCATCATGACGCGGTTCCAGGCAGTGGAGACGCCTGCAAGGCTAATCAAAGTGCCGCGCTTGTGTTGAAATGCCACATTGCGAAAACTGCAACGAGGAGCAGGCAATGGCATTGGACATGCTGCGGGAAATCCAGGCGTTCGTCAGCGTGGCGCACAAGCGCAGCTTCGTTGCCGCCGCCCGCGCCCTGGGGCGCTCCCCCAGCGCAGTAACCCGCGCGGTACAAACCCTGGAAGACAACGCAGGGAGCAAACTGCTCAACCGCAACGCCAACGCTGTGACCCTGACCGAAGCCGGCGAGCGCCTGCTGCCCCATGCCGAACGCTTGCTGGATGTGCAACGTGATGCCGCCGACGAACTGGCCGCGCTCAGCGGCAGCGCACAAGGCTGGATCCGCTTCGCCGTACCGCAGGTGCTGGGTGAACATGTGCTGCCCCAGGTGCTTGCCGAGTTTTCCCGCTGCCACCCCCAGGTAACCCTGGACGTGCAGTACAGCGACGGGGCGTTGGACCCACTGCAAGGCAAGTTCGATTTCGTGGTGCGCGGCGCCTTCCCGCAGTCGAGCGAGCTGATCGGCTACCCACTGTGGGATTACCGGCGCCACCTGTATGCGAGCCCTGAATACCTGGCCCTGGCCGGCACGCCACAACAACCCGAGGACCTCGAAGGCCACGCGCTGATCCTGCACACCGCCCCGCGCATCCTCAAGGCCTGGCACTTCTGCCGCGACGGCCAGATCACCAGCCTGCGCCCCAGGCCCAGGCTGCGGCTGGACTCAGGCGACGCGGTGTACCACAGCACACTGGCCGGTGCCGGCATCGCCCGCCTGGCCGCCTGGGTTGGCGAAGCGCAGGTCAAGGCCGGGCGGCTGGTGCGGGTATGCCCGCAATACCGCCTGACCTCCAGCAACGGCCAGGACCCGCAGATGCATGCCGTGTACCCCGCCGGCGAGCTGCCGGCACGGGTGCGCGACCTGCTGGTGGCCCTACGCCGCGCCGGCCTGGCCTACTGAAACACCCCCCTGAAACGGCTGTTCAAATTCTGCTCAATTTAACAGAGCCCGCCGTGGGCCTGGCTTGCAGCACTTTATCCACAGACCTACCCACGTTTTTTGTGGACAGATTTCCCAGTGCAAAGAATGACTTATCGTACAAATCGGTAGGGTGAATCGGCCAACAACGAAGAGCAATGGGCCCGCCCGGAGGACAGGCAGGCCGCGGGGAATTTGGATGATGAACGTCAGCTTGGCGGAATGGTGCCAAGAATACCAATCAGAATGGTCAGCAGCAGAAAACCACCCAGGAATAGCGCAAGCTTGCCCATTGGAACCTCTACAAGTGTGATGCGGGAATGGACATATTGTCGGGCGTGAGCTGATACGGTTACAGATTCAGGTTTGTGGAAAAAAAGCGGATCAGATGCAACGGCGCCGATTCTTTGTGGGAGCGGGCGTGTCGAGGCGTCGAACCGCCGCGAACACCGGCGAAGCCGGTGCCAGGCACCGCGTTGGATTCTTCGCGGGCACGCCCGCTCCCACACGGTACGCGGACCGCTTGCGCACTGAGTTCTCTGCGCGACAGCGCAGCCCAAAGGGCTGGGTAATCTCCCACAAGAGCAACGCACCAGCCCCTTACGCGTGACAGCAATTTTTGCAGTCATCCACGCTGTGCTAGGGTCAAGCGCCCGAACCTGCCAAGGAGTGCCATCCCGTCATGACCGCTTTCGCGACCAACGCTGCCCTGTTGTTGATTGACCTTCAGGTTGGCATCCACCACCCGCGCCTAGGCCGGCGTAACAACCCCGAGGCCGAACTGCGTATAGGCGAGCTGCTGGCTGCGTGGCGTCAGTCAGGGCGCCCGGTGATCCATGTGCGCCACCTGTCCCGCTCGGTGGACTCGGTGTTCTGGCCGGGCCAGTCCGGTTGCGAATTCCAGCCCGCATTCACCCCGCTGGCCAGCGAAACCGTGTTCGACAAACATGTGCCCGATGCCTTCGCCAACTCCGGCCTGGAGCGCTGGTTGCACGCGCGCAGCATCAACGAGCTGGTCATCACCGGGGTAATTACCAACAATTCCGTGGAATCCAGTGCACGCTCGGCGGGCAATCTCGGTTTCGATGTGGTGGTAGTAGAGGATGCCTGCTTCACCTTTGACCAGCACGACCTGCAAGGCCGGCTTTGGCCCGCGGAGGATGTGCATGCGCTGTCATTGAGCAACCTGGCTCTGGATTACGCGCGCATTCTGCGCACGGAGCAGGTACTGGCCGGAGGCGCGCTTCAGGACAGCCGCTGAAGCTTCTGCGCAGGCAACCAGCCAAACTCGTCATCGCCATGGCGCCGACACCAGACCCAGCCATTGAGCGGGCGCACCATCTGCACCAACTGCCCTGGGTCGGCATCCAGTTCATGCGCCGAATAGTGGTCCAGCGCCCTGCCCTTGCACACGCTGAGGCGCTCGATCAATTGGGCCGGCACCCAGCCCGGCTCCTGGCCGGCGCAGGTGCACAGGTACCAGTCCTGCCAGCCTGGCTCGCCCTCGTAGCGCGGGCCGATATCCAGCAGAGTGCCCTTGGCGAAGCGGATGGGCCGCGGGTACTCACTGCGATGAGGTGCTATCACGACGTAATGCATGGGCCTCTCCCTGCCCGGGAAACCTATCGATCGTAGCAGAAGCGGCAAAAACCGCTGCCACCCGGTATTTGTATCTTCATGTGTACAAATTGAGACCTGATACACAACAACGTTTCCTGCAGGCTGCGCGGACACATCCTCGATACAGCCGTCATCTTTACTGGCCCCCATCAACCCGCACCGATGGCCTCGCCAAGGAGATGCCCGATGTCTGCCCGCCACTCGACCACCACCCTGCCACACCGCTTCAGCCGTACACTGCTCGCCTGTGCCCTGCTGCCACTTGGCCTGCTGGCGGCGAACATCGCCACGGCTGCACCACAGCAGCCCCAGCCAGCCGCCACAGCGGCAGATGACTTCGGCCCGTTGAAACACGTCAACGCTGGCGTGCTCGATGTGGCCTACGTAGAGCAAGGCCCGGCCGACGGACCGGTGGTGATCCTGCTGCATGGCTGGCCGTATGACATTCACAGTTTTGAACAAGTTGCACCCGCCCTGGCAGCAAAAGGCTACCGGGTGCTAGTGCCCTACGTACGTGGTTACGCCCAAACCCGCTTCCTGTCTGCAGCAACCCCACGCAACGCCCAGCCCGCGGCGCTGGCCAGCGATGTGATCGCCTTCATGGACGCGCTGCATATCCAGCGTGCCGTGCTCGCCGGCTTCGACTGGGGCGCACGCACCGCCGACATCGTCTCGGCACTGTGGCCCGAGCGGGTGAAGGCACTGGTGTCGGTCAGCGGCTACCTGATCAGCAGCCAGGAAGCCGCCAAGGCCCCCCTGCCCCCCAGCGCCGAGTTGCAGTGGTGGTACCAGTACTACTTCGCCACCGCGCGCGGCCAGGCCGGCTATGACAAGAACCGCCATGCCTTCGCCAAGCTGATCTGGCAAACCGCCTCGCCCAAGTGGGCCTTCGACGACGCCACCTTCGAGCGTAGCGCCAAGGCCCTGGACAACCCCGACCAGGTGGCGATTACCGTGCACAACTACCGCTGGCGGCTGGGCCTGGCCCAGGGCGAAACACGCTACGACCCGCTCGAGGCCAAGCTGGCCAGTTTCCCCAGCATCGGCGTACCGACCATCACCCTGGAAGGCGACGCCAACGGCGCCCCGCACCCGCCGGCCGAAGCCTATGCGCAGCGCTTTACCGGCAAGTACGAGTACCGGCTGATCAGCGGCGGCGTCGGCCACAACCTGCCGCAGGAAGCGCCGCAAGCGTTCACCCAGGCAGTGGTGGATGCGGATCACCTTTAGTTTTCGGGGCAGCAATTGCTACATAAGATTTCGAAAAGCACGACACGCCTTCGATTGAGCCGCGTTGAAGGCGGGCATTGCCGAAACTGCTTGTTCCCAGCTACTACGCGGTGTTGAGCCAGGTTTGAAAGACATGTCTTGAAACGTAGCTTGTAGGATTTTTTACCGCGCAATGTAGGAAGAATCGATGCAGTGGGCTTTGCCTGTATGAAACATCAGTTTCTCCAGCAAATTCCAGCTGCTACGGTCCAGTTTTCCTACAACGGCACGGAGGCCTACAGCATGAGAAAAGCATGGACCCGTTCAATGCCTCGGCCCTGAAACTGCAGAAAAATTTGCTTAACCTGCGCCTTGAGCGCGATCGCCTGAGAAGGGAGGGCAAGGACAAGGAAGCGGACGAACTCGCGGCACCGATCGAGCGGATAGAAGCGGCTATTCGGCAATTACCGGATGACATGAAGCCAGTGACCCTGCAATAGAACCTGTGGGAGCGGGCATGCCCGCGAAGAATGCAACACGGTGCATGGCACCGGCTGCGCCGGTGTTCGCGGCTGAAGCCGCTCCCACAGGTACAGGGCAGACCTCAAGCTTTACGCAGCTCCTGCAGAACATTACCCACCTCCGCGCTGCGTCACTGATCGTGAACATCAACGTCCGCGGTTTTGTGGGTGACGGGATCTACCTCTTCTACTAGGATGCCCACGTCTGCATCATCCCGGAGAACACCAGGCACAAGGATCGGCTCATCCGCCTGGACGTAACCTGTATCCAGGCCCTGCAGCAGCATTCACCCATTACATCTATCGGGATCACCAGTGTCACGTATCAAAAAGCTTGGTGTTTTTATCATTCTGCTCGTTGGTTCCGGCTATGCAGCTGTCGAATGGAAGAGGCACGCAGACTTTGAAAAGACCGGGGAGGACCTGGTCCGCCAGCTGGGCTTACAAATCGTTACCAATCTTGGGCAGATGAACGCCACCTGCAGGTCCGTGGCCAAGATTGACTCGGTCGCCCTTGATACTGACGGGCTGCTTGGCATGAAGGGGTCGGCCGTTCTGTACATTACCGGGAAGAACGACAGCGCTATTTCCATCAACTACCGCATGGAAACGGTGGGAGACAAGGTTTGGGTCCGGCCTACGGATCAGATTTCCGCGCAGTTGTCAGTGATGCAATTTGGCTTGAGAGGCTGCGGCTAGCGCTCAGTAACCAGCGAGGAGCCCGCCTCGGCGGGCTTTTTCGTGCCTGTCAGAATGGGATGACGCCAAGGAGGAAGTTGGGGCCTTGGCGAAACCGACCAAGCAAGAAGTATCGGAAGCGCTTGCGAAACAATCCATTCCCACGGACGTTCCCAAGGATGGCTTTCTATGCCCAAAAAACGCAAAAAGCCCTGAATAATCAGGGCTTTGAATATGGCGGAAGCGTAGAGATTCGAACTCTAGGATAGTTGCCCATCGACGGTTTTCAAGACCGTTGCCTTAAACCACTCGGCCACGCTTCCAGCTCGTTTTGCGGCCGCCATCATACCGTAATGAAACAAGCTGTCAAACTCTCTGTGTCGCGGGTTGTGGGAGCTCTGATAGACTCCTAGCATCTGAACGTTTGAAAACCACAGGTTTACCAAGGAGTGTCGCCATGCGCGAACAGGATTACGCCGTACACCACGGCCAGCAGGTCGAGCAGCAGGAGATCAGCAAGGTCCTGCGCAACACGTACAGCCTGCTGGCACTTACCCTCGCCTTCAGCGGTGTCATGGCCTTCGTGGCCCAGCAGATGCGCGTCGGCTACCCGAACGTGTTCGTGGTGCTGATCGGCTTCTACGGGCTGTTCTTCCTTACCAACAAACTGCGTGACTCGGTCTGGGGCCTGGTCTCTACCTTCGCCCTCACCGGCTTCATGGGCTTCATCCTCGGCCCTATCCTCAACCGTTACCTGGGCATGGCCGGTGGCGCCGAGGTGGTCAGCTCGGCGTTTGCCATGACTGCACTGGTGTTCGGTGGCCTGTCGGCCTATGTGCTGATCACCCGCAAGGACATGAGCTTCCTCAGCGGCTTCATCACTGCGGGCTTCTTTGTCCTGCTGGGTGCTGTCGTGGCCAGCTTCTTCTTCCAGATCAGCGGCCTGCAACTGGCGATCAGCGCTGGCTTCGTGCTGTTCTCGTCGGTCTGCATCCTGTTCCAGACCAGCGCGATCATTCATGGTGGCGAGCGTAACTACATCATGGCGACCATCAGCCTGTATGTGTCGATCTACAACCTGTTTGTCAGCCTGCTGCAGCTGTTTGGCATCATGGGTCGTGATGACTGATTGATTGCTGCGTGAGAAAGCCCGCTTCGGCGGGCTTTTTTGTGGGAGCGGGTTCACCCGCGAACACCGGCGCAGCCGGTGCCAGGCACCGCGTTGGTTTCTTCGCGGGTGAACCCGCTCCCACCGGGTCCGCGCAGGTTTCAGGCTTATGCTCTACCTGCTGAAGCATATAGCGCTCAATAACTGACCATAAAGTCAGATAATAAGGCGCATGGTCGTCGATCATGCCGCCATCGTGCTTTGCTCTACCCCAATCCGCCATCACCCCGTAGAATGCGCTCCTTTTTTCTTTCGGGGCAGCTTTCTGCAATGAGCTCACACGAACACAGCCCAGGCGCGGCGGCGCCTGCCAATGAACTGGTGCTGGGTCTGGAGGACAAGCCAAGGCTGTTGATCGGCCTGCTGGCTGCCCTGCAGCACCTGCTGGCGATCATCGTGCCGATCGTCACCCCTGGCCTGCTGATTTGCCAGGCGCTAGGTGTTTCCGCACGGGATACCAACCTGATCGTTTCCATGTCGCTGGTCATCTCGGGGATCGCCACCTTCGTCCAGTGCAAACGCTTCGGGCCGTTCGGCGCCGGGCTGCTGATCGTCCAGGGCACCAGCTTCAATTTCGTCGGCCCGCTGATTGCCGGCGGGGCGCTGATGGTCAAGCAAGGTACGCCCGTAGAGGGCGTGATGGCGGCCATCTTTGGCGTGGTAATCGCCGGCTCGTTCGTCGAAATGGGCGTGTCGCGCATCCTGCCCTTCGTCAAACGCCTGATTACCCCGCTGGTAACCGGCATCGTGGTGCTGATGATCGGCCTGACCCTGATCAAGGTCGGCCTGATCAGCATGGGCGGTGGCTTCGGCGCCATGGCCAATGGCACCTTCGCCAATGGCGAGAACCTGCTGCTGTCGGGCGTGGTACTGGCGATCATCGTCATCCTCAACCGCATCCCGGTGGTGTGGATGCGCAGCTGTGCCATCGTTATCGCCCTGGCAGTCGGCTATGCGCTGGCCGGCTACCTGGGCCGCCTGGACTTCACCGGCATGCACGAAGCCGCGCTGTTCCAGGTGCCGACGCCGCTGCACTTCGGCCTGGGCTTCTCCTGGGCGCTGTTCATTCCGATGCTGGTGATCTACCTGGTGACTTCGCTGGAAGCCATTGGTGACGTTACCGCCACCAGCAAGGTGTCGCGCCAGCCGGTCGAAGGACCGGTGTGGATGCAGCGGATCAAGGGTGGTGTGCTGGTCAACGGGGCCAACTCGCTGCTGGCCGGTTTGTTCAACACCTTCCCGAGCTCGATCTTTGCCCAGAACAACGGGGTGATTCAGTTGACCGGGATCGCCAGCCGCCATATCGGCCTGTGGATAGCCGTGATGCTGGTGCTGCTGGGCCTGTTCCCGAGCGTTGCCGGGGTGATCCAGGCAGTGCCGGAACCCGTGCTGGGTGGTGCGGCCATGGTCATGTTCGGTGCGGTTGCGGCGTCAGGGATCAATATCCTGGCCAGCACGCGGCTGGACCGTCGCGCCCTGCTGATTATCGCTGTGTCCCTGGCCTTGGGCCTGGGTGTGGCGCAGGTGCCGGAGTTCCTGGCGCACATGCCGGCGGCGATTCGCAATGTGCTGGAGTCGGGCGTGGCTACCGGGGGTATCTGTGCCCTGGTGTTGAACTGGTTCTTGCCGGAGAGCAAGGAACAGGCTTGAGCCTGGAGTCCTTCTGTCAGGGCCGTGGGGCTGCTTTGCAGCCCGTCGCGACACAAGGCCGCTCCTATGAGGCCGCGTAGACCTGAAGATTGGTGCAAGACAGAAAGCCCGCCCCGCCATGCACAAGCGGGCGCGGGCTTTTTTGCTTTATCATGGCACCATTCCTTTTGCATGAGTTATCCATGAAATTCGCTATCGCGGTGTTCTCCCCGGCCCATGCGCCCTCCTCGCGGCGCGCCTTGCGCTACGCCGAGGCGGTGCTGGCTGGCGGGCATGAGATTGCCCGGCTGTTCTTCTACCAGGACGGGGTACACAGTGCCTCGGCCAACGTGGTCGCCCCCCAGGATGAGCTGGATGTGGCCGGCCAATGGCGCGCCTTCATCGAAGCCAACCAGCTGGACGCAGTGGTGTGCATCGCCGCCGCCCTGCGCCGTGGCGTGCTCGATGAGGCCGAGGCCAACCGCTACCAGCGCCCGGCCGTGAACCTGCCCAAACCCTGGGAATTGTCGGGGCTTGGCCAGTTGCATGAGGCGGCGCAGGTTGCCGATCGCCTTGTCTGCTTCGGAGGCGACTGAAATGGCCAAATCCTTGTTGATCATCAGCCGCCAGGCACCCTGGAACGGCCCATCGGCCCGCGAGGCACTGGACATCGCCCTGGCTGGCGGCGCGTTCGATTTGCCGCTGGGCATGCTGTTCCTCGATGACGGCGTATTCCAGCTCGCTGCGGACCAGCAGCCCACCGCCGTGCAACAGAAGAACCTGGCCGCCAACCTGCAAGCGCTGCCAATGTTCGGCGTCGAAGACCTGTTCGCTTGCAGCCACAGCCTCGCACGTCGCGGCCTGGCAGCCGACACCCTGGCGCTGCCGGTGCAAGTGCTGGACGACGCGGCCCTGGCCGCACTGATCGCCCGTTTCGACCAGGTGGTAACACTCTGATGACGACCCTGCATGTAATTGCCCACTCCCCGTTCGGCGACGAGCGCCTGGCCAGCTGCCTGCGCCTGCTCGGTACCGACGACGCCCTGCTGCTGTGCGGCGATGCGGTGTATGCCCTGCGCAGCGGCAGCGAGCCGCACCGCCAGTTGCAAGCCGCCGGCCTGGCCCAGCGCCTGTTCGCCCTGGAAGAAGACGTGCAGGCCCGCGCGGTCGGCAACGAACTGGCCAAGGCCGTGGACTACGGCGGGTTCGTCGAACTGTCGCTGCATTACGACAAGGTCAACAGCTGGCTATGAATACCCTCAACGTTGGCGATCAGGCGATCGCCCTGGACAAGGACGGCTTCCTGGTCGACCTGCAAGACTGGTCGCATGCCGCCGCCGAGGCCTTGGCCGCACGCGAGGGCATCCCGCTGACGGCGGACCACTGGGAAATCCTCGAGCTGCTGCGCCAGTTCTACCAGGAATACCAGCTGTCCCCGGCCACGCGCCCGCTGATCAAGTACACGGCCCTCAAACTGGGCCCGGACAAGGGCAACAGCCCGCACCTGAACCGCCTGTTCAACGGCACTCCCGCCAAACTGGCCGCCAAGCTGGCGGGCCTGCCCAAGCCGACCAACTGCATATGACAGCACCTCGCCCGCTTACCCTGGAAACCCCCGCCGAACATCCGTTCGCCGAATTCGTGCGCATTCTTGGCAAAGGCAAGCGCGGCGCGCGCGGCCTGACCCGTGACGAAGCCCGCGTGGCCATGACCCTGCTGCTGGAAGACAAGGTCGAGGACACCCAGCTCGGTGCCTTCCTCATGCTGCTGCGGCACAAGGAAGAAAGCGCCGAAGAACTGGCCGGCTTCACCGAGGCTCTGCGCGCGCACTTGCAGGCGCCGAGCATTGCCGTGGACCTGGACTGGCCCACTTACGCCGGCAAGAAGCGCCACCTGCCCTGGTACCTGCTGGCCGCCAAGTGCCTGGCCAACAATGGCGTGCGCATTCTGATGCACGGTGGCGGTGCACACACCGCCGGGCGCCTGTACACCGAGCAGTTGCTGTCCTTGCTGGAAATCCCGCTATGCCGTGACTGGGCCGCCGTCAGCCAGGCCCTGAACCAGCAGCACCTGGCCTTCTTCCCGCTGCAGGACTGGGCGCCGCAGTTGCAGCGCATGATCGACCTGCGCAACACCCTGGGCCTGCGGTCGCCCATCCATTCGCTGGCCCGGGTGCTCAACCCGCTGGCTGCGCGCTGTGGCCTGCAGAGCATCTTCCACCCCGGTTACCAGGCGGTGCACCGCGAGGCCAGCCGCCTGCTGGGCGACCATGCCGTGGTGATCAAGGGTGATGGCGGCGAGATCGAGGTCAACCCCGATGTCATCAGCCACCTGTACGGCACCACTGCCGGCGAAGCCTGGGACGAGGAATGGCCAGCACTAAGCGAGCGCCGCCACGTGAAGCCGCCCAGCCTGCAGCCCGAGCAATTGCTGGCGGTCTGGCGCGGCGAGGCCGAGGACAGCTACGGTGAAATGGCCGTGGTCGCGACCATGGCGTTGGCCCTGCGCGGCCTGGGCCAGCACCGTGAGCAGGCTTTCGCAACCGCACGTGGTTACTGGAGCGCACGGAACCAATCGAATAACTAGATACTAAGGGGGCATTCTTTGCGCTAGTTATTCGAACGATTTCCCCTAGACTGGGCTCCAACGACAAACAACTTTGTTCCGAGGAGCTCACCATGGGCCTTTTGATCGACGGCCGCTGGCATGACCAGTGGTATGAAAACGGCAAGGACGGCACGTTCAAGCGCGAAAATGCCCAACGCCGCAATCAGCTGCCCGCTCCCGAAGCCGGCCGTTACCATCTGTACGTCTCGCTGGCTTGCCCATGGGCGCACCGCACCCTGATCTTCCGTGCCCTCAAGGGCCTGGAGCCCCTGATCGACGTATCTGTGGTCAGCTGGCTGATGCAGGACCATGGCTGGACTTTCGACCAGCAGCAAGGCTCCAGCGGCGACCACCTCGATGCGCTGCAGTACCTGCACCAGCGCTATACCCAGGATGACCCGCACTACACCGGCCGCGTGACTGTACCCGTGCTGTGGGACAAGAAAGAGAAACGCATCGTCAACAACGAGTCGTCGGAGATCATCCGCATTTTCAACAGCGCGTTCAATGAACTGACCGGCAATACGCTGGACCTGTACCCAGAGCCGCTGCGCCCGACCATCGATGCGCTGAACGAGCGCATCTACCCGGCGGTGAACAACGGTGTGTATCGCGCAGGCTTTGCCACTACGCAGGAAGCCTACGAGGCTGCCTTTGATGAAGTGTTCAACGAACTGGACTACCTGGAAGACTTGCTCGGCCGCAATCGCTACCTGGCCGGGGAATACCTGACCGAGGCCGATGTGCGCCTGTTCACTACCTTGGTGCGCTTCGATGCGGTGTACCACGGGCACTTCAAGTGCAACCTGCGCCGCCTGAGCGATTATCACAACCTGTCGAACTGGCTGCGCGAGCTGTACCAGTGGCCGGGGGTGGCGGGTACGGTGGACATGGAGCATATCCAGAAGCACTACTACATGAGCCACAAGACCATCAACCCGAACGGGATCGTGCCCAAGGGGCCGCTGCAGGACTTCAACCTGGCGCATGATCGGGAGCGGTTGGCAGGCAAGGGAATCTGGCAGGCTTGAGATTGTCAGGGCCGCAAAGCGGCCCCAACGATTTCAGCTGTTCTGCGAGCCTTCGAACCACGCCAGCTTGTCACGCAACTGCACCACTTCCCCAACAATCACCAGGGTCGGCGCATGCACTTCATGCTGGGCCACCAGCTCCGGCAGATCCGCCAGGGTGCCGGTGAACACCCGCTGATTTCGCGTAGTGCCCTGCTGCACCAGCGCCGCCGGGGTACTGGCCGCACGGCCATGGCGAATCAGCTCGGCACAGATGGTCGGCAAACCCACCAGGCCCATGTAGAACACCAGGGTCTGCGCCGGCGCCACCAGGTCATGCCAAGGCAGGTTGCTGGTGCCATCCTTCAGGTGCCCGGTCACGAAACGCACCGACTGGGCATAGTCGCGGTGAGTCAACGGAATGCCCGCATAGGCGGAGCACCCACTGGCCGCGGTAATGCCCGGCACCACCTGGAACGGGATGCCATGCTCGGCCAGCTCTTCGATCTCTTCGCCACCCCGGCCGAAGATGAACGGGTCGCCGCCCTTCAGGCGCAGCACACGCTTGCCCTGCCGGGCCAGATCGACCAGCAGGCGGTTGATCTGGTCCTGCGGCACGGCATGGTCGGCACGGCGCTTGCCCACGTAGATACGCTCGGCATCGCGCCGGCACATCTCGATGATCGCCGGTGCCACCAGACGGTCGTACAACACCACGTCGGCTTGCTGCATCAGGCGCAAGGCGCGGAAGGTCAGCAAGTCCGGATCGCCCGGGCCCGCACCCACCAGGTACACCTCACCACCCTGCTGCACCGGTGCACCGTCGACCATCGCCTGCAACAGGCGCTCGGCCTCGGCGCCCTGCCCGGCCAGCTGGCGCTCGGCAATCGGCCCCTGGAATACGGTTTCCCAGAAGCCGCGGCGCTGGTTGACGTCCGGGTACAAGGCCTTGACCTTGTCGCGGAAGCGCGCGGCCAGGCCAGCCAGTTCGCCGTAGGCGGACGGGATCCAGGCCTCCAGCTTGGCGCGAATCAAGCGCGCCAGCACCGGAGCATCGCCGCCACTGGACACCGCCACCACCAACGGCGAACGGTCGACGATCGCCGGGAAGATCACCGTGCACAGGGCCGGCGCATCCACCACATTGACCGGCAGGCTCAGCGCCTGCGCATCCGCCGACACCTGGGCATTGAGCCCAGGGTCGTCGGTGGCCGCGATCACCAGCCGGCAACCGACCAGGTCAGCCGCCTGATAGCCACGCACCAGCACCTCGCCGCCACCTTCCCGGGCAAGCGCTGCCAACTGGCCGTCGACATCCGGTGCCACCACCCGCAGCGCGGCGCCGGCATCGGCCAGCAGGCGCGCCTTGCGCAAGGCGATCTCACCACCGCCAACGACCAGCACGCGGCCACCCTGCAGCTTGTGGAACAGCGGCAGGTAATCCATTTAGCGGATGACCTCGACGCCGCCCATGTATGGCTTGAGCACTTCCGGCACACGGATCGAACCGTCGGCCTGCTGGTAGTTTTCCAGCACGGCAACCAAGGTACGGCCTACGGCCAGGCCGGAGCCGTTGAGGGTGTGCACCAGCTCTGGCTTGCCGGTTTCCGGGTTGCGCCAGCGGGCCTGCATGCGGCGCGCCTGGAAGTCGCCGCAGTTGGAGCACGAGCTGATTTCGCGGTACTTGTCCTGGCTGGGTACCCACACTTCCAGGTCGTAGGTCTTCACCGCGCCAAAGCCCATGTCGCCGGTGCACAGGGCCAGCACGCGGTACGGCAGCTCCAGCAGCTGCAACACTCGCTCGGCGTTGGCGGTCAGGCCTTCCAGGGCTTCCATCGACTTGGACGGCTCGACGACCTGCACCATCTCGACCTTGTCGAACTGGTGCTGGCGGATCATGCCGCGGGTGTCACGGCCCGAAGCACCGGCTTCACTGCGGAAGCACGGGGTGTGGGCAACCAGCTTCAGCGGCAGCTGTTTGGCGTCGAGGATTTCACCGGCCACCAGGTTGGTCAGCGACACTTCGGCAGTCGGGATCAGGTAGAAGTCGGCCTCGCCTTCGCGGCTGATCTTGAACAGGTCTTCCTCGAACTTCGGCAACTGGCCGGTACCCTGCAGGGCCGGAGCCTGCACCAGGTACGGGGTGTAGTGTTCCTCGTAGCCGTGCTCACCGGTGTGCAGGTTGATCATGAACTGCGCCAGGGCGCGGTGCAGGCGGGCGATCGGGCCACGCAGCACGGCAAAGCGCGCACCAGACAGCTTGGCGGCGGCTTCGAAGTCCAGGCCACCGCTGACTTCGCCGAGGGCGACGTGGTCCTTGATTTCGAAGTCGAAGGCCTTCGGTGTGCCCCAACGGCGCACTTCGACGTTGTCGTCTTCACTGGCACCGACCGGTACGCTGGCGTCCGGCAGGTTGGGGATGGTCAGCAGGATGCCGTCCAGTTCGGCCTGGATGCCGTCCAGTTCGGTCTTGCCGGCAGCCAGTTCATTGGCCATGCGCTCGACGTCGGCCATCAGCGGCGCAATGTCTTCGCCCTTGGCCTTGGCCTGGCCGATCGACTTGGAACGGGCGTTACGCTCGGCCTGCAGCTGCTCGGTGCGGGTCTGCACCGCCTTGCGGCGCTCTTCCAGTGATTCGATGCGCGCGACATCCAGGCTGAAGCCACGGGAGGCCAGGCGATCCGCCACTTCCTGAAGTTGGCCGCGTAACAGTTTGGAATCGAGCATATCGTTCTCTCGTTATGTGTAGGTGTTGGTTCAGAATCGGGTCAAGGACAGGCCGGCCCAGGTCGCGAGCAGCCCGCCCACCACGCTGATACCGGTATAACCCAAAGCCAGGGGCACTTGCCCGCTTTCCAGCAGGCGTACGGTATCCAGCGAAAAGGAGGAAAAAGTCGTCAGGCCGCCGAGGAAGCCGACGATCAGCCCGGCGCGCAGCTCGACCGGCACGATCGGCTTGTGCAGGAACAGGCCATAGAGCAGGCCGATCAGCAGGCAGCCAATCAGGTTGACCCCCAGCGTACCGAGATAGAAGTGCCGTGGCCAGTGGGCAGCCACCCAGTTGGTGGTAGCAAAGCGCAACAAAGTGCCGGCAATACCGCCCGCGCTGACGGCGGCAATCAGTGCAATCACGGTTTTCTCCGCTGGCGGGGGCTGTTGCGGTCAAGGTCGGCCAGGTGGCGCAGCTTCTCGCCAATCTTCAGTTCCAGGCCACGGGGCACCGGCTGGTAGTACTGGCGCGGCTCGAGTTCCTCGGGGAAGTAATCTTCGCCGGCGGCATAGGCGTCGGGCTCGTCGTGGGCATAGCGGTACTCGTCGCCATAGCCCAGTTGCTTCATCAGCTTGGTCGGGGCGTTGCGCAGGTGCAGCGGCACTTCCAGCGAGCCATGCTCGGCGGCTTCGCGCAGGGCGGTCTTGAAGCCCATATACACTGCGTTGCTCTTCGGTGCACAGGCCAGGTAGGTGATGGCCTGGGCCACCGCCAGCTCACCCTCGGGGCTGCCCAGGCGCTCTTGCACATCCCAGGCCGCCAGGCACAGGCTGAGCGCGCGCGGGTCGGCGTTGCCGATGTCTTCGCTGGCCATGCGCACCACGCGGCGGGCGATGTACAGCGGGTCGCAGCCGCCGTCGAGCATGCGCGCGAACCAGTACAGGGCACCATCGGGGTTGGAGCCGCGCACCGACTTGTGCAGCGCGGAAATCTGGTCGTAGAACGCCTCGCCGCCCTTGTCGAAGCGGCGGCGGCTGTCACCGAGCAGGCTCTGCAGCATCTCGACGTCGATCTCGCTGCCGTCTTCAGCCAGGTCCGAGGCGTTCTCGAGGAAGTTGAGCATGCGCCGGCCATCGCCATCGGCGGCAGCCATCAGCATCTTGAAAGCGTCATCGCCAACCCGCAGGTTGCGCTTGCCCAGGCCGCGCTCTTCAGTCAGCGCGCGGTTGACCAGCTTGCGCAGCGCCGCCTCGTCCAGGCTCTTGAGCACATATACCCGCGCCCGCGACAGCAGTGCGTTGTTCAACTCGAACGACGGGTTTTCGGTGGTGGCGCCAATGAACAGCAGGGTGCCGTCTTCCACATAGGGCAGGAAGGCATCCTGCTGCGACTTGTTGAAGCGGTGCACTTCGTCGACGAACAGGATGGTACGGCGGCCGTACTGGCCAGCCTGCTGCTTGGCCACCTCGACCGCCTGGCGAATTTCCTTCACCCCGGCCAGCACCGCCGACACCGTTTCGAAGTGCGCATCGCAGAACTGCGCCAGCAACCGCGCAAGGGTGGTCTTGCCCACCCCCGGCGGCCCCCAGAAGATCATCGAGTGCAGCGCACCCTGCTCCAGCGCCTCGCGCAGCGGTTTGCCGCGCGCCAGCAGATGCTCCTGGCCAACGTACTCGTCCAGGTTGGACGGGCGCAGGCGAGCGGCCAGGGGCTGGGCGACGGGTTCGCTTCGAAACAGGTCCATGGCGAGCTCTGGTTACTCCTTGATGACGTCCGCGCCTTTGGGGATGTCGAACTTGAACTTGCTGTCCGGCACCGCCTGGTTGGCCTTCACGCCATTGAACAGGATGTTGGTGCGCTGGCCGACGCTGTCGATCAGTTGCATGTCATTGATCAGGCCTTTGCGGAACGACACGCGCAGCGAGTCGAACAGGGTGTCCTTGGTTTTCGGCTTGAGGGTGAAGTCCATCACTTCGCCCTGCTCCTTCGAGCTGATGTCGAAGCTCTGGCTGATCTTCGACACGTCACCGGACAGCAGCAGCGCCGGGGTCTGGTTCAGGCGCACATCGAGCTTCTTGATGGTGGCCTGCTCCAGGTCCGGGTCCCACAGGGTGACGTTCTTGCCATCGGAGACCACCACCTGCTCCTGCGGCGCATCGGTGTGCCAGTAGAACAGGCCCGGGCGCTTGACGGTCATCTTGCCGGAGGTTTCCTGCAGGCTGGTGCCGCCAGCGTCCAGGGTCAGCTGGGAGAAGTTCGCCTCGATGGTCTGCGACTTTTCCAACAATTGGGTCAGGCGTTGTACATCTTGCTCACCGGCATAAGCCGAAACGGTGGCCGACACAGAAGCCGCGGCCAGGGCAGAAACCAACAGCATGCGAATCGCGCGCATGGGAATCCTCATCGAGCATTGAAAAGGCCGGACGCCACCGTTGGCGCCCGGCAAGGTGTTCATCAGTCGCGCGGGCCACCCGGGGCAATCACTTCCCGCGAGCCGTTGCTGTTCATGGGGGTGACCACGCCGGCCATTTCCATGGCTTCGATCATGCGGGCGGCGCGGTTGTAGCCGATCTTCAGTTTGCGCTGCACGGCCGAAATGGATGCGCGGCGGCTTTCCAGCACGAACTGCACGGCCTCATCATACAGGGCGTCGCTTTCCGAATCTTCGCCATCGCCACCGCCGCCGCCGCCTTCGAAGCCGCTGCCGGCCTCTTCGACACCATTGAGGATGTCGTCGTTGTAGTCCGGGGCGCCCCGCAGCTTCCACGCTTCCACCACGCGGTGCACCTCGTCGTCGGAGACGAACGCGCCGTGCACGCGAATCGGCAGGCTGGTGCCCGGCGGCATGTACAGCATGTCACCGTGGCCCAGCAGCTGTTCGGCACCACCCTGGTCGATGATGGTCCGCGAGTCGATCTTGCTCGACACCTGGAACGCCATGCGGGTCGGGATGTTGGCCTTGATCAGGCCGGTAATCACGTCCACCGACGGGCGCTGGGTGGCGAGGATCAGGTGAATACCGGCCGCACGTGCCTTCTGGGCGATACGGGCGATCAGCTCTTCGACCTTCTTGCCGACGATCATCATCATGTCGGCGAATTCATCGACCACCACCACGATGGTCGGCAGGGTTTTCAGCGCAGGCGGCTCGTCGTCCATGCTCTCGCGGCGGTACAGCGGGTCATGGATGATTTCGCCGGCTTCCTGGGCGTCCTTGATCTTGCGGTTGAAGCCGGCCAGGTTACGCACGCCCATGGCCGCCATCAGCTTGTAGCGCCGCTCCATTTCGGCCACGCTCCAGCGCAGGGCGTTGGCGGCGTCCTTCATGTCGGTGACCACCGGGCACAGCAAGTGCGGGATGCCTTCGTAGATCGACAATTCGAGCATTTTCGGGTCGATCATGATCAAGCGCGCGTCTTCCGGGCTGGACTTGAACAGGATCGACAGGATCATCGCGTTCACACCCACCGACTTACCGGAACCGGTGGTACCGGCCACCAGCAGGTGCGGCATCTTGGCCAGGTCGGTGATTACCGGCTTGCCGCCGATGTCGTGGCCCAGGGCCAGGGTGACCGGCGATTTCTGCTCGTCGTACTGCGGCGTGGCCAGCACTTCCGAGAAGCGCACCATCTGCCGGTTTTCGTTGGGGATCTCGATACCGACGGTGGTCTTGCCGGGAATGACCTCGACCACACGCACACTGGTCACTGCCAGCGAACGCGCCAGGTCCTTGGCCAGGTTGGCGATGCGGCTGACCTTCACGCCGGCGGCCGGCTGGATTTCGTAACGGGTAATCACCGGGCCCGGGTGGATCGAGTCCACCGTCACTTCCACGCCGAATTCCTTGAGCTTGATTTCCAGCAGCTGGCCGACACCGGCCAGGGATTCCGGCGAGTACTCGATCTTCTTCTGTTCGGCCGGGTCGAGGATGGAGATCGACGGCAAGGTGCCCTCCACCGCGCTGTCGACGAACAGCGGTGCCTGCTTCTCCTTCATCACCCGCTTGCTCGGCTCCGGCGCCCTGGCGGGTGTCGGCGGCACGATCATCGGAGCCGCGGCAGGTTGTTCGCGGGAGATTATCGGCTCACGTGGTGCCAGCGACTCGCGCGGTACCACAGGCTCGCGTGACAGGGTGGGTTCACGCGGCTCGACTGGCCGGGCAGGTGCCTCTTCACGTTTGAAAATGCGCTCGCGCAGCGCCGGTTTGGCCGGCTCACGCTTGTCGGCAGCCATTGGCGCGGCCTTGACCACCACCGGTTCATCCTCGCGCAGCTGCGCCTCCAGGCGCTTGCGCTCGTTGCGTGCTTCCCACCAACGGTTGGCGGCGCCCTGCACCAGCTCGAACAGGTCGAGGGTGATCTTGCCGGTCAGGTCCATCACCTTGAACCACGACAGGTCGGTGAACACGGTCAGGCCGAACAGGAACAGGGCAATGAACATCAGCGTGCTGCCCTGCACGTTCAGCAGGTTGCGCGCCAGGTCGCCCAGGCTCTCGCCGAGTGCGCCACCGGCCGAGAACGGCATGCTCGCCGGCGGGTGGAAATGGATATGCGCCAGCGCCGCACCAGACAGCACCAGGAACACCAGGCCGATCAACCGCCAGGAGAACAGCCAGCCGCTCCAGTCCCAGGGCTGGTGGCGTTCGCGGAAGATCTGCCAGGTCTTTATCGCCAGCAGCAGCGGGAAGATGTAGGCGAAGTAACCCAGCACCATGAACAGAATGTCGGCGAAGTAGGCACCGGCACGCCCGGCGGCGTTCTGCACCTGGTCGACGTTGCTGGTGTGGCTGAAGCCCGGGTCCGACGTGTCGTAGGTCAGTAGCGCCATCCACAGGTACAGGCACAGGGCGCCGACTGCGATCAACGCACCTTCCTTGAGGCGATAATGCAGCTGCTGCCGCCACAGGGGGACGGGCAAGGGAGCTGGAGTTGCGGTGGATTTCTTCAAAACGCGTCTATTCCTGCGCGTGCTGCGCGTCCAATAGTGATCGGCCGACGGTGCGGCCAATGAACCACTACTTTTAACATTACTGCCCGCCCACTGCCATGACGGCACGCCGTAAGGAGCTTGAGTGGGGGCGACTTTCGTATACCTGCAATTTGAGCACGCATTGTCTTCTGTGACAAAGGCTTATGCTGTGTTTTTGCACAGGTGTGACAGCAAATGTAGCGGATGGTGCCTGCGGTTTCATGAATGTGTAGGAAATTGCCTATTTTCATCGCCTGTGCCGGCCTCTTCGCGGGCTTGCCTCCCACAGGTATTGCAACACCCCTGAAGGCAGCAGGGCCCCTGTGGGAGCGGGTTTACCCGGAAGGGGCCACACCCATTGACCCTGCCATGCGCGCAAGCCATGCTGAGCCCTCCCCTCCCCCACCGCACGATAGACCATGCTCACCTGGCTGACCCGCGACTCGCTTGCCTTCCCTCCTCTGGAAAAGGCCCTGCACGACCCCAACGGCCTGCTCGCCGCCGGCGGCGACCTGAGCCCCGAGCGCCTGGTGCAGGCCTATCGCCATGGCTGTTTCCCGTGGTACCAGGACGGCCAGCCGATCCTCTGGTGGTCACCCGACCCGCGCACGGTGCTGTTCCCTGACCAGCTGCACGTGTCGCGCTCTCTGGCCAAGCTGATGCGCCAGGGCCGTTACCAGGTCAGCTTCGACACTGACTTCGCCGCCGTCATCGCCGCCTGCGCCGCGCCGCGTGACTACGCCGACGGCACCTGGATCACCGACACCATGCGCGCCGCCTATTGCGAGCTGCACCGGCGCGGCATCGCCCATTCGGTAGAGGTGCGCCGGGACGGCGAGCTGGTCGGCGGCCTGTACGGCCTGGCCATGGGCCAGCTGTTCTTCGGCGAATCGATGTTCAGCCGCGCCGACAACGCTTCCAAGGTCGGCTTCGTGACCCTGGTCAACCACCTGCGCCAGGCCGGTTTCGTCCTCATCGACTGCCAGATGCCGACCCACCACCTGCACAGCCTGGGCGCCCGCGCCATCAGCCGCGCCGAGTTCGCCGGTTACCTGGCACGCCACCTCGACCAGCCCAACAGCGCCACATGGGTTCCCTAGGCGAGTTCCCATAGCTGGCTTACACTTAAAGCAAAGTCTCACCGAGGGGGTTGATCATGACAGAGTTGGCGCGGTTGAAGTTCTATGCCACTCAGCCCCACTCCTGCAGCTACCTGCCCGACGAACAGGCAACCACGCTGTTCCTCGACCCCAGCCAGCCAATGGACGTGCATGTGTACGCCGACTTGTCGGAAATGGGCTTTCGCCGCAGTGGCGACCACCTGTACCGCCCGCACTGCCAGAACTGCAATGCCTGCGTGCCGGCACGTATCCCGGCGGCGCGCTTCATCCCCAACCGCCAGCAACGGCGCATCCTCAAGCGCAACGCCGACCTGACCGTGACTGCGGCACGCCCGGTGTTCAAGGAAGAATACTTCGATCTGTACCGGCGCTATATCGAAACGCGCCACGCCGACGGTGACATGTACCCGCCCAGCCGTGACCAGTTTTCCACCTTCCTGGTGCGCGACCTGCCGTTCTGCTGGTTTTACGAGTTCCGCCTGGAAGGCCGCTTGATGGCGGTAGCGGTGTGCGACCTGCTGCCCAACGGCCTGTCGGCGGTATACACCTTCTACGAGCCGGACGAAGAACGCCGCAGCCTGGGCCGCTTCGCCATCCTCTGGCAGATCACCGAAGCCCTGCGCCAGAACCTGGAGGCGGTTTACCTGGGTTACTGGATCAAGAACTGCAAGAAAATGAACTACAAGACGCAGTATCGGCCCATCGAACTGTTGATAAATCAGCGCTGGGTCACCCTCAACTGAAAGGCATTGGCTTGACACACAGTTTTCGGGCATAATCCACGCCACTTTTTTGCCCGGTGCGGTTATGCGTCGGGCCAACACTGGATCCGAGGGCTCTACTGCATGTCGAAAGAAGACAGCTTCGAAATGGAAGGTACTGTCGTCGACACCCTGCCCAACACCATGTTCCGCGTGGAGTTGGAAAACGGGCACGTCGTAACCGCGCACATCTCCGGAAAGATGCGCAAAAACTACATCCGTATTCTCACTGGCGACAAGGTCCGCGTCGAACTGACGCCCTACGACCTGAGCAAGGGCCGCATCACCTACCGTGCGCGCTAAGCTTAAGCCATGAAAAAGCCCGGCCATGTGCCGGGCTTTTTTGTGCCTGCCAGATGCAGGGGGCTGCATTGCAGCCCCCGCTGTCACGCAACCTCAGCCGTCGTCTCGAAGTCGAACACCAGTTCGCCATCGCGCAGGTCGACGTGCACCACGCCACCATGCTCGGCCAGTTCGCCAAACAGGATCTCCTCGGCCAACGGCCGCTTGATCTTGTCCTGGATCAGCCGCGCCATCGGCCGCGCACCCATCTGCACGTCGTAGCCCGAGGCCGCCAACCAGCCGCGTGCATCCTCACTGACCTCAAGCAGTACCCGCTTGTCTTCCAGCTGTGCCTGCAGTTCGATAAGGAACTTGTCGACGATGCTCTTGATCGTCTCGTGGCTCAGGCGGCCGAACTGGATGATGGTATCCAGGCGGTTGCGGAATTCCGGCGTGAAGCTCTTGCGGATGACTTCCATGGCATCGGACGCATGGTCCTGATGGGTGAAGCCGATCGAGGCCCGCGCAGCGGTTTCTGCACCGGCGTTGGTGGTCATGATCAGGATCACGTTACGGAAGTCGGCCTTGCGCCCGTTGTTATCGGTCAGGGTGCCGTGGTCCATCACCTGCAGCAGCAGGTTGAAGACTTCCGGGTGGGCCTTCTCGATTTCATCGAGCAGCAACACGCAGTGCGGTTGCTTGGTAATCGCCTCGGTCAGCAAACCCCCCTGGTCGAAGCCAACATAACCAGGAGGCGCGCCGATCAGGCGCGACACGGTGTGGCGCTCCATGTACTCGGACATGTCGAAGCGCACCAGCTCTACACCCAGCGCCTTGGCCAGCTGCCGCGCCGCTTCGGTCTTGCCGACGCCGGTCGGGCCGGCGAACAGGAACGAACCAACCGGCTTGTCTGGCGACTTGAGGCCGGCACGGGACAGCTTGATCGCGGTAGCCAGCGAATCGATCGCCTGGTCCTGACCAAATACGGTCAGCTTCAGGTCACGCTCGAGGTTACGCAGCAGCTCCTTGTCGGAGCTGGTGACGTGCTTCGGCGGAATCCGCGCGATCTTGGCGACGATGTCTTCGACCTGTGGCACGTCGATGCGCTTGACGCGGCTGGCCTCCGGCTGCAGGCGCTGGTAGGCACCGGCTTCGTCGATCACGTCAATGGCCTTGTCCGGCATGTGCCGGTCGTTGATGTAGCGCGAGGCCAGCTCGGCAGCGGCGCGCAAGGCTTCGTCGCTGTACTCGATGTTGTGGTGGCTTTCGAAGCGCCCTTTCAGGCCACGCAGGATGCCCACGGTGTCTTCGACCGAGGGCTCGCTGACATCGACCTTCTGGAAGCGCCGTGCCAGGGCACGGTCCTTCTCGAAGATGCCGCGGAATTCCTGGAACGTGGTCGAGCCGATGCAGCGGATTTCACCGGACGACAGCAGTGGCTTGAGCAGGTTGGACGCATCCATTACCCCGCCCGACGCTGCACCGGCACCGATGATGGTGTGGATTTCGTCGATGAACAGGATTGCCTGCGGGCGCTTGCGCAGCTCGCCCAGCAGCGCCTTGAAGCGCTTCTCGAAGTCGCCACGGTACTTGGTACCGGCCAGCAGTGCGCCAAGGTCGAGGGAATACACCACGCTCTGCGCCAGCAGGTCGGGCACCTGGCCATCGACGATGCGCTTGGCCAGGCCTTCGGCGATGGCGGTCTTGCCAACGCCAGCCTCACCCACCAGCAGCGGGTTGTTCTTGCGCCGACGGGCAAGAATCTGCGCCACGCGCTCCACTTCCTGCTCGCGACCTACCAGCGGGTCGATACGGCCAGCACGGGCCAGCTCGTTCAGGTTGCTGGCATAGGCATCCAGCGGGTTGCTCGAAGAAGCGGTATCGCCACCCTCATCGTCCTGCATTTCCTGGTCGTTTTCGGAATGCGAACCATGGCCCGGCACCTTGGAGATGCCGTGGGCGATGTAGTTGACCACGTCGATGCGGGCCACGCTCTGCTGCTTGAGCAGGAACACGGCCTGGCTTTCCTGTTCGCTGAAGATCGCCACCAGCACGTTGGCGCCGGTGACTTCACGCTTGCCGGAGCTTTGCACGTGGAACACGGCACGTTGCAGTACACGCTGGAAGCCCAGGGTCGGCTGGGTTTCGCGGTCTTCGTCGTTGACCGGAATCAGGGGCGTGGTGGAATCGATGAACTCTTGCAGGTCGTGCTTGAGTTTGTCGAGATTGGCGCCACAGGCGCGCAGAACGGTCGCGGCAGCCTCATTGTCAAGGAGTGCCAGCAGCAGATGTTCGACGGTCATGAACTCATGACGCTTCGAACGGGCCTCCTTGAAGGCAAGATTGAGGGTGACTTCGAGCTCGCGGTTTAACATAGCTTCACCTCATACCCAAGTGGTCGGCGATTAACCGTCCTTCTCGATTTCACAGAGTAGCGGATGCTGGCTTTCCCTGGCGTATTGGTTGACCTGCATAGCCTTTGTTTCGGCGATGTCACGGGTAAACAATCCGCACACTGCCCGCCCTTCGGTATGGACGGTCAGCATGATCTTGGTCGCCAGCTCGCGGTTCAGATTGAAGAACGTCTCGAGCACTTCGACGACGAAATCCATCGGCGTGTAGTCATCGTTGAACAAAACCACCTTGTACATCGGTGGTGCCTGCAGGATCGGCTTGGCTTCCTGTACTGCAAGACCTGAGCCGTCGTCCTCATTCGATTGCGGGCGATCCTGATTGAATGTTAGTCGAATCTCACTAGGTGCATGCATGGAAAGAATTTCATCATGAGCGACAGGTTAAGGTTATGGGTTGACTGCGAAAGGCACGGCCAGCGCAGGCGCCGGGCGACCTTGACTATCGGCAAAACGGTGTTACAAACAATAAGAACCCACCGTGGTCGATAAAGATCCGCGCAGTCAACCAGATTTTTCGCATGGTTCGTATGCGGATGAAGTGGATGATACTCCAGTGATGGAGTCCTTTGCAGAGGGACATAGGGATGGCAAGCGGTAAAGTCAAGTGGTTCAACAATGCCAAGGGCTATGGATTCATCAATGAAGAGGGCAAGGACGAAGACTTGTTCGCTCATTACTCAGCCATCCAGATGGACGGGTACAAGACGCTCAAGGCCGGCCAGGCCGTGAGCTTCGACATCGTCCAGGGCCCCAAAGGCCTGCACGCGGTGAATATCAGCAGCGCCACTGCCGCCACTGCCACCAGCGCACAGCAAACCGGCAGCACTGCCGACGCCTGACTTGCCGCGCGGCCTGCCGGCATACGAAAAACCGGCCGCCTCCTTACTGGAAGCGGCCGGTTTTGCATTGCTTTACATATGCTTGATCATTTCATCGCCAAAGCCTGAGCTGCTCACCAGCCTGGCGCCGTCCATCAGCCGTTCGAAGTCATAGGTCACGGTCTTGGCGGCAATCGCGCCGTTGGTGCCCTTGATGATCAGGTCGGCCGCCTCGGTCCAGCCCATGTGCCGCAGCATCATCTCCGCCGACAGGATCACCGAGCCTGGGTTGACCTTGTCCTGCCCCGCATATTTGGGTGCGGTGCCGTGGGTGGCCTCGAACATGGCCACGGTGTCCGACAGGTTGGCACCCGGCGCAATGCCGATACCGCCCACTTCCGCCGCCAGGGCATCGGACAGGTAGTCACCGTTCAGGTTAAGGGTGGCGATCACGTCGTACTCGGCCGGGCGCAGCAGGATCTGCTGCAGCATGGCGTCGGCAATGGCGTCCTTGACGATGACCTCGCGGCCGCTCTTGGGGTTCTTGAACTTCATCCACGGGCCACCATCGAGCAGCTCGGCGCCGAACTCGTCACGCGCCACTTCATAGCCCCAGTCCTTGAAGGCACCCTCGGTGAATTTCATGATGTTGCCCTTGTGCACCAGGGTCAGCGACTCGCGGTCGTTGTCCACCACATACTGCAGGGCCTTGCGCACCAGGCGCTTGGTGCCCTCGCGGGACACCGGCTTGACGCCAATGCCACAGTCCTGGTCGAAGCGGATCTTGGTAACGCCCATTTCCTCCTTGAGGAACTTGATCACCTTGTTCGCCTCGGGCGAACCGGCCTTCCACTCGATGCCGGCATAGATGTCCTCGGAGTTCTCGCGGAAGATCACCATGTCCACATCGCCAGGCTTTTTCACCGGGCTCGGCACGCCCTGGAACCACAGCACCGGGCGCAGGCACACGTAAAGGTCGAGCTGCTGGCGCAAGGCCACGTTGAGCGAACGGATGCCACCACCCACCGGGGTGGTCAGCGGCCCCTTGATCGACACCACGTAATCACGCACGGCATCAAGGGTTTCCTGGGGTAGCCAGGTGTCCTGGTCGTACACCTGGGTGGCTTTTTCGCCGGCGTACACCTCCATCCAGGCGATCTTGCGCTTGCCGCCGTAGGCCTTCTGCACGGCGGCGTCGACCACCTTGATCATGACCGGCGAGACATCGACGCCAATCCCGTCGCCCTCAATATAAGGAATGATCGGGTTGTCAGGCACGTTGAGCGAATGGTCGGCATTGACGGTGATCCTGGCGCCGTCGGTCGGAACCTTGATTTTCTGGTATCCCATGCTTGCACTACTCCGCTGTCGGGTGTGGTTTGGACATCAAGTGATGCAATGAGCCTAAACCACATCTGCGGACCTGCAAGGCATGCGACAACCCGCCACATTGCCGCTTAGTCTTTGGTCTTATAAATGGGCCGATATCACTTGGCCTTGCTGATTAGCCCGAATGGTTTGGTATACTGCGCCGCGACCGAAGGGTCATCGGGGCGATCCCTAGGAAAAATGCGGACCGCCCTCGGCCATGAATGGACACAAAGCCTGGCCACGAAGCCTGGGTTGTTACCGCAGCTCAGCACTTGACGCTCGACTGATGCATCCACCATCACCGCTCGCAGCCTCTCGACTTTCCGCTCATGGCGCTGCCAGGGCGATGCGCCTACCCTGCGCAGCACGAGACTCGAGCACGCTCAGCACACAGAGAGTTAACCCGCATGCCCACCCGTTCCAAGATCATCTATACCTTCACCGACGAAGCCCCCGCCCTCGCCACTTACTCGCTGCTGCCGATCATCGAAGCCTTCACCGCTTCGGCTGACATCGCCGTCGAAACCCGCGACATCTCCCTGGCTGGCCGCATCCTCGCCGCCTTCCCGGAGCAACTGGGCGCAGAGAAGCAAGTAGGCGATCACCTGGCGGAACTGGGCCAGCTGGCTACCACCCCTGAAGCCAACATCATCAAGCTGCCGAACATCAGCGCCTCGGTACCGCAGCTGAAAGCCGCGATCAAGGAACTGCAAGGCAAGGGCTTCAACATCCCTGACTACGCCGACGAGCCGGCCACCGCGCAAGAGAAAGAATCCCGCGCCCGCTACGACCGCATCAAGGGTTCCGCCGTGAACCCGGTACTGCGCGAAGGCAACTCCGACCGCCGCGCGCCGCTGTCGGTCAAGAACTACGCCCGCAAGCACCCGCACAAGATGGGCGCCTGGGCTGCCGACTCCAAGTCGCACGTTGCCCACATGACCCAGGGCGACTTCTACGGCAGCGAAAAAGCCGCACTGATCGAAGCTGACGACAGCCTGCGCATCGAGCTGGTCGGCAAAGACGGCAGCACCACCGTGCTGAAAGAAAAGACCGCGGTAAAAGCCGCCGAAGTCATCGACTGCGCCACCATGAGCCGCAAGGCCCTGAAAGCCTTCATCGCCGAGCAGATCGCCGATGCCAAGGCCTCCGGCGTGCTGCTGTCGGTGCACCTGAAAGCCACCATGATGAAGGTCTCCGACCCGATCATGTTCGGCGTCATCGTCGAAGAGTTCTACAACGACGTGCTGGCCAAGCACGCCGCCGCCCTGGCTGAAGTAGGCTTCAACGCCAACAACGGCATCGGCGACCTGTACGCCCGCATCAAGGACCTGCCAGCCGAGAAGCAGGCCGAGATCGAAGCCGACATCCAGGCCCTGTACGCCCAGCGCCCGGCCCTGGCCATGGTCAACTCCGACAAAGGCATCACCAACCTGCACGTGCCGAGCGACGTCATCGTCGACGCCTCGATGCCGGCCATGATCCGTGACTCGGGCAAGATGTGGAACGCCGCCGGCGAACTGCAGGATGCCAAGGCGATCATCCCGGACCGCTGCTACGCCGGCATCTACCAGGCCACCATCGAAGACTGCAAGGCCAACGGTGCCTTCGACCCGACCACCATGGGCAGCGTGCCGAACGTCGGCCTGATGGCACAGAAGGCCGAAGAATACGGTTCCCACGACAAGACCTTCCAGATCAAGGCCGACGGCGTGGTGCGCGTGATCGACAGCAAAGGCAAGGTCGTTCTCGAGCAGAACGTCGAAGCCGGTGACATCTTCCGCATGTGCCAGGTCAAGGACGCGCCGATCCAGGACTGGGTCAAGCTGGCCGTCAACCGTGCCCGCCTGAGCAACACGCCGGCAGTGTTCTGGCTGGACCCGGCCCGCGCCCACGACGGCGTGATGATCGAGAAGGTGCAGAAGTACCTGAAGGATCACGACACCAGTGGCCTGGACATCCGCATCCTGGCACCGGTCGACGCCATCAAGTTCTCCCTGGCCCGCATCCGCGAAGGCAAGGACACCATCTCGGTGACCGGCAACGTGCTGCGTGACTACCTGACCGACCTGTTCCCGATCATGGAGCTGGGCACCAGCGCCAAGATGCTGTCGATCGTACCGCTGATGAACGGCGGCGGCCTGTTCGAAACCGGCGCTGGCGGTTCGGCACCGAAGCACGTGCAGCAGCTGGTGGAAGAGAACTTCCTGCGTTGGGACTCGCTGGGTGAATTCCTGGCCCTGGCCGCTTCCCTGGAGCACCTGGGCAACACCTACGACAACCCGCGCGCCAAAGTGCTGGCCAACACCCTGGACCAGGCCACTGGCAAGTTCCTCGACACCAACAAGTCGCCGTCGCGCAAAGTCGGTGGTATCGACAACCGCGGCAGCCACTTCTACCTGACCCTGTACTGGGCCCAGGCCCTGGCTGCGCAGAACGACGACGCTGCCCTGCAGGCACGCTTCGCGCCACTGGCCAAGACCCTGACCGAGAACGAGGAGACCATCGTCGCCGAGCTCAACGCCGTCCAGGGCAAGCCGGCCGACATCGGTGGCTACTACGCCCCGGATGCCGAGCTGACCGCCAAGGTGATGCGCCCAAGCCAGACCCTCAACAGCGCCATTGCCGCCCTGTAAGGCTCGCTTGAAGTAACAGCACAAACCCCGGCCACGCACCGGGGTTTGTGCTTTCTGGATAAACGATTTCTGGCCGCCAGAGCGGACCCTGTGGGAGCGGGTTTACCCGCGAATGCGATGGCGAATCCACTGACGCATTCGCGGGTAAACCCGCTCCCACAAGGGCTGTGCAGGCCTCTAAGGAGCTGCTCATGACCTGGCAACCCCACATCACCGTCGCCACCATCGTCGAACACGAGGGCAAGTTCCTCTTCGTCGAAGAATTCAAGGCAGGCCAACACGTCTTCAACCAACCCGCCGGCCACCTCGAACCCAACGAGACCCTGCCCCAGGCCGCCCTGCGCGAAACCCTCGAAGAAACCGCCTGGGAAGTCGAGCTCACCGGCGTGGTCGGCATCTACCTGTACACCGCACCAAGCAACGGCGTGACCTACCAGCGCATCTGCTTCGCCGCCCGCCCCGTGCGCCATCACGCCGACCTGGCACTGGACCGCGACATTGTCCGCGCCGTGTGGCTGACCCGCGACGAACTGCTGGCCGACCCCGCCCGCTGGCGCAGCGAACTGGTGCCACGCTGCCTCGACGACTACCTCAAAGGCCCCTTGCACAGCCTCGACCTGCTGCGCGACTGACGCGCCGCCGCAGGTTTGATAGAATCGACGTTTTTCCCCCCTTGATACACACCGGTAACCATGACCAGCCCAGCACTCAAAGACCCCGCCAAGACCCGCGTCATCGTCGGCATGTCCGGCGGCGTGGACTCTTCTGTCTCCGCCCTTCTGCTCATGGAGCAGGGCTACCAGGTGGAAGGGCTGTTCATGAAGAACTGGGAAGAAGACGACGGCACCGAATACTGCACCGCCCGTGAAGACCTGGCCGACGCCCAGGCCGTGTGCGACCGCATCGGCATCAAGCTGCACACCGCCAACTTCGCCGCCGAATACTGGGACAACGTGTTCGAGCACTTCCTCGAGGAGTACAAGGCCGGCCGCACGCCCAACCCGGACATCCTCTGCAACCGCGAAATCAAGTTCAAGGCGTTCCTCGACTACGCCCTGTCGCTGGGTGCCGACCTGATCGCCACCGGCCATTACGTGCGCCGCCGCGACACCGGTGAACTCACCGAACTGCTCAAGGGCCTGGACCCGAACAAGGATCAGAGCTACTTCCTGCACGCCGTCGGCGGCAAGGAAATTGCCCGCACCCTGTTCCCGGTCGGCGAGCTGGAAAAGCCCGAAGTCCGCGCCATTGCCGAAAAACACGGCCTGGCCACCGCCAAGAAGAAGGACTCCACCGGCATCTGCTTCATCGGCGAGCGCCGCTTCAGCGACTTCCTCAAGCAGTACCTGCCGGCACAGCCAGGCGACATCGAAACCACCGACGGTGAAGTGATCGGCCGCCACCACGGCCTGATGTACCACACCATCGGCCAGCGCCAGGGCCTGGGCATTGGCGGCCTGAAGGACGCCGGCGACGAGCCGTGGTACGTGCTGCACAAGGACCTGACCCGCAACGTGCTGGTGGTCGGCCAGGGTAACGAACACCCATGGTTGTTCTCCCGCGCCCTGCTGGCTTCGGAAATTTTCTGGGTCAACCCGGTCGACCTCAGCAGCCCGCGCCAGCTGACCGCCAAGGTACGCTACCGCCAGAGCGACCAACGGTGCACCCTGGCGCTGACCGAAAGCGGTTACCGCGCGGTGTTCGACGAGCCGCAGCGCGCCGTTACCCCGGGCCAGTCGGTGGTGTTCTACGACGGCGAAGTGTGCCTGGGTGGCGGCGTGATCGAAGCCGCCGAGCCCTGGAGCCCGCGCGCATGAGCAACCTGCAGGAGCAGCTGATTGCATTGGGCGGTGTGTTCCAGGCCGCTGTATTGGTCGACCGCATCGCCCGCACCGGCCAGGCCAGCGAGGCCAACATCGGCTGCATGCTGGGCAGCCTGCTGGTGCGTGACCCCAAGGACACCCTGGAGGTATTCGGTGGTGACGACCTGAACCTGCGCGACGGCTACCGCGCGCTGGTCGGCGCGCTGGAGCGCGACCCCAGCAGCCTGCAGCGCGAGCCGCTGCGCTACGCCCTGTCGATGCTGGGCCTGGAGCGCCAGCTGAACAAGCGCGGCGACCTGCTCGACACCATCGGCAACCGCCTGCCGCAAATCCAGTCCCAGGCCGAGCATTTCGGCCTGGTTCATGAAAACGTCATTGCATCCAGTGGAGCCTTGTACCAGGACACCCTGAGCACCTTGCGCCAGCGCATCCAGGTACATGGCGACATGCGCTTCCTGCAGCAGGCCAGCAACGCCTCGAAGATCCGCGCCCTGCTGCTGGCCGGCATCCGCGCCGCGCGCCTGTGGCGCCAGCTGGGCGGGCACCGCTGGCAGCTGGTGTTCAGCCGGCGCAAGTTGCTCAACGAACTGTACGACATGATGCGTTCGCCTTCCTGACAGGCGACCCCCACCCCTGTGGGAGCGGGTTCACCCGCGAATGCGATGCTGGATCAGCCGACGTATTCGCGGGTAAACCCGCCCCACAAGGGCCGCGACATGCTTTTAATGGCCCGACCTTTGGTCAGCCACCCGACTCGGGCGCAAAATTCATGTATGATATGCGCCCTTCCAAAAGCCTGACTGTCCGAGAACACCCCATGCAGCTCTCTTCGCTCACTGCGGTTTCCCCTGTAGACGGCCGTTATGCCGGCAAAACCCAGGCCTTGCGCCCTATTTTCAGCGAATTCGGCCTGATCCGTTTCCGCGCCCTGGTCGAAGTGCGCTGGCTGCAGCGCCTGGCCGCCCACCCGCAGATCGGCGAAGTGCCGGCATTCTCCGCCGAAGCCAACGCCCTGCTGGACAGCCTGGCCACCGACTTCAAGCTCGAGCACGCCGAACGCGTCAAGGAAATCGAGCGCACCACCAACCACGACGTCAAGGCGATCGAATACCTCCTCAAGGAGCAGGCTGCCAAGCTGCCTGAGCTGGCCAAGGTCAGCGAGTTCATCCACTTCGCCTGCACCAGCGAGGACATCAACAACCTGTCCCACGCCCTGATGCTGCGCGCCGGCCGTGACGAAGTGCTGCTGCCGCTGATGCGCCAGATCGCCGATGCCATCCGCGCCCTGGCCCACGCCCATGCCGACGTGCCGATGCTGTCGCGCACCCACGGCCAGCCGGCTTCGCCGACCACCCTGGGTAAAGAGCTGGCCAACGTCGTGTACCGCCTGGAGCGCCAGATCGCCCAGGTTGCCGCCGTGCCGCTGCTGGGCAAGATCAACGGCGCCGTGGGCAACTACAACGCCCACCTGTCGGCCTACTCGCAGATCGACTGGGAGCAGAACGCCCGCGCCTTCATCGAAGACGAGCTGGGCCTGCAGTTCAACCCGTACACCACCCAGATCGAGCCGCACGACTATATCGCCGAGCTGTTCGACGCCATCGCCCGCTTCAACACCATCCTGATCGACTTCGACCGCGATGTGTGGGGCTACATCTCGCTGGGCTACTTCAAGCAGAAGACCGTTGCCGGCGAAATCGGCTCGTCGACCATGCCGCACAAGGTCAACCCGATCGACTTCGAAAACTCCGAAGGCAACCTGGGTATCGCCAACGCGCTGTTCCAGCACCTGGCCAGCAAGCTGCCGATCTCGCGCTGGCAGCGTGACCTGACCGACTCCACCGTGCTGCGCAACCTGGGCGTAGGCTTTGCCCATAGCGTCATCGCCTACGAAGCCAGCCTGAAAGGCATCGGCAAGCTGGAAGTCAACGAAGCCCGCATCGCCGCCGACCTGGACGCCTGCTGGGAAGTGCTGGCCGAGCCGATCCAGACCGTGATGCGCCGCTTCAACATCGAAAACCCCTACGAGAAGCTCAAAGAGCTGACCCGTGGCAAGGGCATCACCCCGGAAGCGCTGCTGACCTTCATCGACGGCCTGGACATGCCAGCCGACGCCAAGGCCGAGCTCAAGCAGCTGACCCCTGCTACCTACATCGGCAACGCGGCAGCACAGGCCAAACGCATCTAAGCTGACCGTCGCGTTCAACGCCCGGCCTGCCCGGGCGTTTTTATTCCCGGACGAAAATTACATTTTTTCAATAGGTTGAACATGAATCCTGATACTCCACTGCAGCTGCTCGGCGGCATCTCGGCCCGCGAATTCATGCGCGACTACTGGCAGAAGAAGCCGCTGCTGGTGCGCCAGGCCTTCCCGGACTTCATCAGCCCGATCGACCCCGACGAGCTGGCCGGCCTGGCTCTGGAAGAGGAAGTAGAGTCGCGTATCGTGCTCGAGCACGGCGCGCACCCGTGGGAGCTGCGTCGCGGCCCGTTCACCGAAGAGACCTTCGCCGAGTTGCCGGAAAAGGACTGGACCCTGCTGGTGCAGGCCGTCGACCAGTTCGTCCCGGAAGTGGCCGAACTGCTGGAAAACTTCCGTTTCCTGCCCAGCTGGCGCATCGATGACGTGATGATCAGCTTCGCCGCCCCCGGTGGCAGCGTCGGCCCGCACTTCGACAACTACGACGTGTTCCTGCTGCAGGGCCACGGCCAGCGCAACTGGAAAATCGGCCAGATGTGCAGCAGCGACAGCTCGCTACTGGAGCACGCCGACCTGCGCATCCTCGCCGAATTCGAGCAGAGCGATGAGTGGACCCTGGAGCCGGGCGACATGCTCTACCTGCCACCGCGCCTGGCCCACTACGGCGTGGCCGTGGACGACTGCCTGACCTACTCGGTCGGCTTCCGCGCCCCAAGCGCCGCCGAAGTGCTGACCCACTTCACCGATTTCCTCGGCCAGTTCCTGCCCGACGAAGAACGCTACAGCGACGCCGACGCCCAGCCGGTCAGCGACCCGCACCAGATCCAGCACGACGCCCTCGACCGCCTGAAGGCGCTGCTCGACAAGCACATGGGCGACAAGGACCTGCTGCTGACCTGGTTCGGCCAGTTCATGACCGAGCCACGCTACCCCGAGCAGATCGTCGGTGAAGAGCTGTCCGAGGAAGAGCTGATCGACGCCCTGGAACAGGGCGCCATCCTGATCCGCAACCCGAGCGCACGCCTGGCCTGGTCGGAATTCGAAGAAGACCTGCTGCTGTTCGCCAGCGGCCGCAGCTGCCCGCTGCCGGGCAAACTGCGCGAGCTGCTGAAGCTGGTTTGCGCGGCCGACGCCCTGCACATCGATAACCTGGGCGAATGGCTGCAGGATGAAGATGGCCTTATGCTGGTACAGCAGCTGGTCAAACAAGGAAGCCTGGGATTCGCCAATGAATAAGATTCGTGTGCGCCTTGCCGACTGGCACAAGGACAACGCCGACATCCGCCGCATCCGCGAAGCGGTGTTCATTGCCGAACAGCACGTGCCGCCGGAGCTGGAGTGGGACTCGGACGACCCGACCGCCGCGCACTTCCTGGCCCTGGAAGGCGACTACCCGATCGGCACCGCCCGCCTGCTGCCTGACGGCACCATCGGCCGGGTCTCGGTGCTGAAGGACTGGCGCGGGCTTAAGGTGGGTGACGCGCTGATGAACGCGGTGATTGTCGAAGCCCAGAACCGCGACCTGAAGCAGCAGATGCTCAGCGCCCAGGTGCACGCCACGCCGTTCTACGAGCGGCTGGGTTTTCGCGTGGTCAGCGAGGAGTTCCTCGAAGCCGGCATCCCGCACGTGGACATGGTGCGCGACTCGCGCGCCTGATCCACGACCTTCCCACAGGCCCCCACAAATTCTGAAAATTGTGGGGCCCCTGTGGGAGCGGGTTCACCCGCGAAGAGGCCGGTACAGCCAAGACATCCCCTCTGACAAAAAACCTGTACATCCATCCAGATAAAACTTGCCTCCGCGCCCTCGCTTGCGCATCCTATCGCCCATCACCCCCGATGAAGCGTCCCCGGCCATGCGCCTGTTCCTCTGCGAAAAACCCTCCCAGGCAAAAGACATCGCCAAAGTGCTCGGCGCCAACCGCAAGGGCGATGGCTGCTGGCAAGGCACCGACGTCTGCGTGACCTGGTGCATCGGCCACCTGCTGGAAACCGCCCCGCCCGACAGCTACGACGAACGCTACAAGCGCTGGAACCTGGCCGACCTGCCGATCATCCCGGACAAGTGGAAGATGCTGGTCAAGCCCAAGACCGCCAGCCAGTTCAAGGCGGTCAAGCGCCTGCTCGGCGAAGCGCGCGAACTGGTGATCGCCACCGACGCCGACCGCGAAGGCGAAATGATCGCCCGCGAACTGGTCGAGCATTGTCGCTACCGCGGCCCGGTGCAGCGCCTGTGGCTGTCGGCACTGGACGACGCCTCCATCCGCAAGGCACTGGCACGCCTGCTGCCGGGCCACGAAACCTTCAACCTGTACCACTCGGCGCTGGGCCGCTCCCGCGCCGACTGGCTGATCGGCATGAACATGAGCCGGCTGTTCACCCTGCTGGGCCGGCAGTCCGGCTACCAGGGCGTGCTGCCGGTGGGCCGGGTGCAAACGCCCACCTTGCGCCTGGTGGTCGACCGCGACCGCAGCATCGCCGACTTCGTGCCGGTGCCGTTCTGGGCCATCGACGTGCAACTCGAACACGCAGGCTTTGGCTTCAACGCCCAGTGGCGCGCCCCCGAGGACGCCTGCGACGACCAGGGCCGCTGCCTGAACCAGGCCCTGGCGCAGCAGGCTGCCGCCGACATCGGCAATGCGGGTATTGCCCGGGCCATCAAGGTGACCACCGAGCGCGTGCGTGAGGCGGCTCCCCTGCCCTTCGACCTGGGCACGCTGCAGGAACTGTGCTCGAAAAAATTCGGCCTCGGCGCCCAGGAAACCCTCGACATCGCCCAGGCGCTGTACGAAACCCACAAGCTGATCACCTACCCGCGCAGCGACTGCGGCTACCTGCCACAAAGCCAGCACGCCGAAGCGCCCGCCATCCTCGCCGCCCTGCAACGGGCCGATGCCAGCCTGGCGCCGCTGCAGCCCTACCTGGAGCCGCAGCGCCGTTCACGGGCGTGGAACGACGCCAAGGTCAGTGCCCACCACGGCATCATCCCCACTGCCGCCGCCAGCGACCCGTCGCGCCTGCCGGCCAAGCACAAGGCGGTGTACACCCTGATCCGCGCCCGCTACCTGGCGCAGTTCCTGCCCAACCACGAGTACGACCGCACCCAGGCCGACTTCGATTGCGCCGGCCATGCCCTGCGTGCAGTAGGCAAGCAGATCGTCGAACCCGGCTGGCGCCGTGCACTGCCCGAAGCGCTGACCCCGGCCAAGGGCCGCGAGACACCACCGGCCCAGGTGTTACCAGCGCTGCGCGAAGGCCAGGACTGCAGCGTGCAGAGCCTGCAACTGAAAGACCTGTGGACCCAGCCACCCAAGCCGTTTACCGAAGGCGACCTGATCAAGGCGATGAAGAACGTCGCCAAGCTGGTGGATGACCCTCGACTGAAGCAGAAGCTCAAGGAAACCACCGGCATCGGCACCGAAGCCACCCGCGCCAGCATCATCCAGGGCCTGCTTGACCGTGGTTACCTGGTCAAGAACGGCAAGGCCCTGTCCGCCACGCCTGCGGCGTTCAGCCTGATCGACGCCGTACCGCGCGCCATTGCCGACCCGGGTACCACGGCTATCTGGGAGCAGGCGCTGGACATGGTGCAGAGTGGCGAGATGACGCTGGAAGAGTTCGTCGCCCGGCAGTCGGCATGGATGGGCAAACTGGTGGAGCGGTGCAGCGGTATGCGCATGACCATCAGCGGGCCGGCGGCCGGGGCGGCGCCGCCGTGGAAGAAGAAGCGCAGGGGCGGCGGGAAAGGAAAAGCGGCCGCAGGCAAACCAAGGCAGCCTCGAAAAAAGGCGACAACCTGAAGATTTTGCCCTCCCAGGTCAGGCCCCTTCGCGGGTAAACCCGCTCCCACAGGAACAGCGCCGACCTCAAGACCTGTGATGACTCTGTGGGAGCGGGTTTACCCGCGAAAGGGCCAGGACAGGCAACACAACAACCCCAGGTAAACCACAAAGGCGGCCAATGCATTGGCGCTATGAAATTTACCTGCTAAATTTTCATGAAAATAATCAAAATAAATTTCATGAGACCCCTGCATGTTCAAACAATCCGCCCAGCACGTCGCCAGCTACTACGCCCAGACCTACCCCACCAGCATTCCCCTGCTCCCCACCCTGCAAGGCAACCACGACACCGATGTACTGATCATTGGCGCCGGCTTCAGCGGCCTGCACACCGCCCTGCGCCTGACCCAGGCCGGCAAACGCGTAACGCTGCTGGAAGCCAGCCGCGTGGCCTGGGCCGCGTCCGGCCGCAATGGTGGCCAGGCACTGCTCGGCTGGTCGTGCGACATGCCGCCGCTGGAAAAGGCCCTGGGTATCGAACGCACCCGACGCCTGTGGGCCAGCATGTGCTGGGCCGCCGACGAAATGCGCGAACTCCCCGTGCGCCATGGCTTCGACATTGACTACCGGCTGGGCAGCTTGTGGACTGCCGTGCTGCCGCGCCGGGTGAAACTGTTGGAAGAAGCCCTGCACGAGGCCGAACACAAATGGGGCTACGACGCCCTGCGCCTGATCGGCCGCGACGAGCTGCCCCAATGGATCGACAGCCCGCGCTACCAGGCTGCGCTCTATGACGCCAAAGGCGCCCACCTCAATCCGCTAAAGCTGGCCCAGGGCCTGGCCAGTACCATCGAAGCTAGCGGTGGGCGTATCTTCGAACAAAGCCAGGTGCTCGACTACCAACAGACCGGCAGCGGCTACATCGCCCGCACCGAGCGTGGCGAAGTGCGCAGCGACGTGCTGGTCCTGGCCTGCAACGCCTACATCGACCGCCTCGACCGCAGCCTGTCACGCCGCCTGCTGCCCGTCGGGTCCTATCAGGTAGCCACCGCGCCGTTGGACGCCGACTTCGCCCAGTCGCTACTGCCCCGCAACAGCTGCGTAATCGACAACCAGTTCGTGCCCGACTATTTCCGCCTTACCCCGGACCATCGTCTGCTATTTGGCGGCGGCTGCACCTACCTGGGCGGTATTCCCAGGGACGTCGCCAGCGCCACCCGCCCCTACCTGGAGCGGGTGTTTCCGCAGCTGGCCGGGGTAGCCATCGACTACGCCTGGGGCGGCCATATCGATTGCAGCATCCAGCGTACCCCGGACGTCGGCCGCGAGGGCCAGCGCTACTGGCTGCAGGGCTTCTCAGGCCATGGCGTGCTGCCGACCCTGGCCGCAGCCCGGGCCGTGAGCGATGCCATCCTCGGTGACGACGACCTGCTGGCGCTATATCAAGGCATCGACAACGGCCGCTTCCCCGGTGGCGACCTGCTGGCCGCACCGCTGGAAGCCGCCGCCAAGGCCTGGTACCGGATGCGCGACCGCGCCTGATCGCCTGGCACCGCTCCTACACGGCGCCGGGCAGGCCGGAAGCATGGTGCAAGCCCACTACAGTGCAGTCACCACAAATTCCGGCGCCAAGCAAAATTCCTCCTATTCTCAATAGCTCACTTCGCTTCCTGCACACAGGAGACCCGACCATGAGCTATGTAACCACGAAGGACGGCGTACAGATCTTCTACAAGGACTGGGGCCCGCGCGATGCGCCGGTCATCCACTTCCACCACGGCTGGCCGCTCAGTGCCGACGACTGGGACGCGCAGATGCTGTTCTTCCTCGCCCACGGTTACCGCGTGGTCGCCCACGACCGCCGCGGCCATGGCCGCTCCAGCCAGGTATGGGACGGCCACGACATGGACCACTACGCCGACGACGTAGCCGCAGTGGTGGCCCACCTGGGCATTCAGGGCGCCGTGCATGTCGGCCACTCGACCGGTGGCGGTGAGGTGGTGCGCTACATGGCCCGACACCCTGCAGACAAGGTGGCCAAGGCCGTGCTGATCGCCGCCGTACCGCCGTTGATGGTGCAGACTCCCGATAATCCCGGTGGCCTGCCCAAATCCGTTTTCGACGGCTTCCAGGCCCAGGTCGCCAGCAACCGCGCGCAGTTCTACCGGGATGTGCCGGCAGGGCCGTTCTACGGCTACAACCGCCCCGGTGTCGACGCCAGCGAAGGCATCATCGGCAACTGGTGGCGCCAGGGCATGATCGGTAGCGCCAAGGCCCATTACGATGGCATCGTGGCGTTTTCCCAGACCGACTTCACCGAAGACCTGAAGGGCATTACCCAGCCGGTGCTGGTGATGCATGGCGACGACGACCAGATCGTGCCGTATGAGAACTCCGGGCTGCTGTCGGCCAAGCTGCTGCCCAATGGCACACTAAAGACCTACCAGGGCTACCCGCATGGCATGCCGACCACCCATGCCGATGTGATCAATGCGGATTTGCTGGCGTTTATCCGTAGCTGATGTGATCGCCTGCACCGGCCTCTTCGCGGGTAAACCCGCTCCCACAGGTACTGCACAGGTCTTGAAATGTGTAGGTAACCTGTGGGAGCGGGCGTGCCCGCGAAGAGGCCGGCACTGGCAACACACCTCCCCCAGGATTACCATGTCACGCTTCTAGTGCGGCCCTTTGCCGCCCCTTGCCTCCCTGCCTGCCAAAACCCCATGCCCTTCGAACTCACCGTAGAACCCCTCACCCTGCTGATCCTGGCCCTGGTCGCCTTCGTCGCCGGTTTCATCGATGCCATCGCCGGCGGTGGCGGCCTGCTCACCACCCCGGCGCTACTCACCGCCGGCATGCCACCGCACCTGGTACTGGGTACCAACAAGCTCAGCTCCACCTTCGGCTCGGCCACCGCCGGCTTCACCTACTACAGGCGCAAGCTGTTCCACCCGGCACAATGGCGCCCCGCCTTGTTCGCCACCTTGACCGGGGCCTTGCTCGGCGCGGTCATCGCCCACTACATGCCGGCCGAATGGCTGAACAAGATGCTACCGGTGATCGTCTTCGCCTGTGGTGTCTACCTGCTGTTCGGCGGCACGCCCAAGGCACCGCTGGATGCCGATGCACCGATCAGGAAAAAGTGGCAAGTACCACAAGGCTTCACCCTGGGCTTCTATGACGGCGTGGCCGGCCCGGGTACCGGGGCGTTCTGGACGGTCAGCACCTTGCTGCTGTACCCCATCGACCTGGTCCGTGCCAGCGGCGTGGCGCGCAGCATGAACTTCGTCAGCAACATCGCGGCGCTGACGGTGTTCATCATTTCCGGGCAGGTGGACTACATCGTCGGCCTGTGCATGGGCCTGTCGGTGATGGTCGGCGCCTTCTTCGGCGCACGCACGGCGATCAGTGGCGGCAGCAAGTTCATCCGCCCGGTGTTCATCACCGTGGTGCTGGCATTGACCGTGCGCCTGGCGTGGCAGCACTGGTTCGGGCAAGCCTGATGGGCTGTGATACCCCTGCTTACCCGCCCTATCTGCGCGAGAAATGTCCTCCGCCGTCGTTGCAGGACTTGGCAATGGAATGACCATTGCCTGCGCCCTGCGCCTAGTCGGAGAACATTTCTCACTGCAGCTAGGACGGGAAAGCAGGGATATCACAGCCCAGCCGCCGTGCAACATAAAGGTCGATCAGGTACCGGGCAATCGAACGCCCGGCCGGCAGCGGCGGCAGGTCGTGGACGCTGAACCACCTGGCGTCCTCGATCTCGTCCGGCTGCATGACGATATCGCCGCCGGCATACTCGGCATGGAAGCCCAGCATCATCGAATGCGGGAACGGCCAGCACTGGCTGCCGACGTACTGGATGTTCTGCACCTCCACCGCCACTTCTTCACGCACTTCGCGCACCAGGCAGTCCTCGGCCGACTCGCCCGGTTCGGCGAAGCCTGCCAACGTGCTGTATACCCCGGTGACGAAACGCGGCGAGCGCGCCAGCAGGATTTCGTCGCCACGGGTCACCAGCACGATCATGCTCGGTGAAATGCGCGGGTAGCTGCGCAGGTCGCAGGGCTGGCAGTACATTGCCCGCTCCCAGCGAATCTGCGTCATCGCCTGGCCGCAGCTGCCGCAGAAGCGGTGCTCACGGGCCCAGGTGCCGATCTGTGCGGCATAGCCCAGCACTGTGTAGGTATCGAAGTCACCTTCGAGCATGAACGCGCGCAATCCTCGCCAGGCGCAACCGGGCACGTCGGTGGCGCTGCGCAGCTCCAGCAGGAACACCGGCTGGCCGTCGAAGTGGCCAATGCCGTGCTCGCACAACACATCGAGGTCCTGGCGCTTGAGCCAGTCGCGGGGGAACAGCGCGCCGTTGTCGTCCACCAGGAACCCTTCCGGGCTGCGGGCCACGGCCAGCCCCCCGGTGATCTGCGGGTCGAGTACTGCGGTAGTCCAGCGTGCTGACATGTCGGGGGGTTCCTTTACTGCGCGTCCCCCGGCCTGATCAGTCGGCGAACGTCGGTTTCTGTTTGCTCATGTGCGCCGCCACTGCCACGCGCAGGTCTTCGGACTGCAGCATCGCGGCGTTCCAGGTGGCGATGTACTCCAGGCCATCGTCGATGCGATGGTCACGCATGTAGCTGAGCATTTCCTTGGTGCCGGCCACGGCGATCGGCGATTTTGCGGCAATCTCGCGGGCGATGGCAAAGACCCCGTCCATCAGCGCGGCCTGATCATCATAGACCCGGTTGACCAGGCCAATGCGCAGCGCCTCTTCGGCCTCGACATTGCGCCCGGTGAAGGCCAACTCACGCATCATGCCGTCACCGATGATACGAGGCAAACGTTGCAGTGTGCCGACATCGGCGGCCATGCCCATGTCGATTTCCTTGATCGAGAACTGCGCGTCGCTGCTGCAGTAGCGCATGTCGCAGGCCGAGATAAGGTCGATGGCACCGCCAATGCAGTAACCCTGCACCGCTGCCAGTACCGGCTTGCGGCATTTGTCCACGGCATTGAACGACGCCTGCAGGCGCAAGATGGTGCTGCGCAGGAAGCGCGCATTGCGGCCCACGTCCTTGCCCATCTGCCCGGCCAGCGAGGCCAGCATCATCAGGTCGATACCGGCGGAAAAATGCTTGCCGGCACCGCTGATCACCACCACCCGCACCGCGTCGGTGTCATCGACCCACTGGAAGATGTCGGTGATCTCCTCCCAGAAGGCCGCATTCATCGCATTGACCTTTTCCGGGCGGTTGATCTGAACATGGGCAATGCTGTCGGTCAGTTCGACCTTGAATGCGCTGTACTCGGTCACGGGCGGCACTCCTGCGGGTGAAGGGTTCATGGCACGGATGGTAACCCAGCCCGATGACCGCACTTGTGCCAAAAACGGGACTTTACGCCTTGCCTAAGACGCGCTGATCCGGCACCGTGCGCCATCGCCGAATCATAAGGATACAAATTCATGTCGCGCTCCCTGACCGGCGCCCTCGCCCACAGCTTTCTGGGCCAGTCGCCGCTTTGGTACAAGGCAGTCATCTGCCTGTTCCTGGTGCTCAATCCGCTACTGCTGCTGACCGTCGGCCCGGTCGCGGCCGGCTGGGCACTGGTGCTCGAATTCATCTTCACCCTGGGCATGGCCCTGAAGTGCTACCCGCTGATGCCCGGCGGCCTGCTGCTGGTCGAAGCCCTGTTGTTGCAGATGACCACCCCGCAAACCCTGTACGAAGAGTTGCAGCACAACTTCCCGGTGATCCTGCTGCTGATGTTCATGGTTGCGGGCATCCACTTCATGAAGGAACTGCTGTTGTTCCTGTTCTCGCGCATTTTGCTGGGGGTGCGTTCGAAGGCGACCCTGGCGTTGCTGTTCTGCGTGCTGTCGGCATTCCTCTCAGCGTTTCTCGATGCGCTGACCGTGACCGCCGTGATCATCAGCGCCGCGGTCGGCTTCTATGCGGTCTACCACCGCGTCGCCTCCGGGGCCAACCCGCGCGAAGACGGTGCACTGGACAGCGACCAGCAGATCGCACAGTTGCACCGTGAAGACCTCGACCAGTTCCGCGCCTTCCTGCGCAGCCTGCTGATGCATGGCGCGGTGGGTACCGCCCTGGGCGGCGTGTGTACGCTGGTGGGCGAGCCGCAGAACCTGCTGATTGGCCACGAAATGGGCTGGCACTTTGCCGATTTCTTCCTGAAGGTGGCACCGGTGTCGCTGCCGGTGCTGGGCGCCGGCCTGCTGACCTGCGTGCTGCTGGAGAAGCTGCGCCTGTTCGGCTATGGCACGCTGATGCCCGAACCGGTGCGCCAGGTGCTGGCCGCCTACGCCGCCGAGGACGATGCTGCGCGCACCACGGCCCAACGCATTGCGCTGTGGGTGCAAGGGTTCGCCGCACTGATCCTGATCGTCTGCCTGGGGCTGCACGTTGCCGAGGTCGGCCTGATCGGCCTGATGGTGATCGTGCTGATCACGGCCTTTACCGGCATCACTGACGAACACCGCCTGGGCCGTGCCTTCCAGGACGCCATGCCGTTCACCGCATTGCTGGTGGTGTTCTTTGCCGTGGTAGCGGTGATTCATCAACAGCAGCTGTTCAGCCCGTTGATTGCCTGGGTGCTGGCGCTGCCGGCCGAGCAGCAGCCGGGCATGCTGTACCTGGCCAACGGCCTGCTGTCGGCGATCAGCGACAACGTATTCGTCGCCACTATCTACATCACCGAGGTGAAGCAGGCGTTCCTCAATGGCGGCATGAGCCGTGAGCATTTCGAGACGCTGGCGGTGGCAATCAACACCGGTACCAACCTGCCCAGTGTGGCGACACCGAATGGGCAGGCGGCGTTCCTGTTCCTGCTGACTTCGGCGATTGCACCGCTGATCCGGCTGTCGTATGGGCGGATGGTGTGGATGGCCTTGCCCTATACCGTAGTGATGGGTGGCCTGGGGTGGTGGGCGGTGACCTACTGGCTGTGATGTAGCCTGTACCGGCCTCTTCGCGGGTGAACCCGCTCCCACAGGTACTGCACAGCCTGCGAAACTGTGGAGATCATGTGGGAGCGGGTTTACCCGCGAAAGGGCCAGTGCAGACCACTCAAACAGCCCTGTCGATTCTGCTGCCTGCCATTCGACTATCCCATGCCCACAGCCACCCCGGCTGCCAACAGGAGAGTCCCCATGCGCAAACTCATCGTAGCCGCCTTCATCAGCCTCGACGGTGTCATGCAGGCCCCCGGCGGCCCGCAGGAAGACACCAGCGGCGGCTTCACCTACGGCGGCTGGATCGTGCCGTATGCAGAGGAAGTCTTCGGCCAGGCCATGCAGGCCCTGTTCAGCGAGCCCTTCGAGCTGCTACTGGGCCGGCGCACCTACAACATCTTCGCCGGCTACTGGCCTGACATCAAAGACAGCTCGGAAGACTTCTCCATCGCCAACCTGTTCAACAGCGTGCCCAAGCACGTGGCCACCCACAACCCCACAACCCTCGACTGGCACAACAGCCATGCCCTGGGCGCGGACATCACCGCAGCGGTTCGCACGCTGAAACAGCAGGACGGCGCCAACCTGCTGACCCAGGGCAGCAGCGAACTGGTACAGCAACTGCTGGCGGCAGGCCTGGTCGATGAACTGCAACTGCTGATCCACCCGCTGCTGCTCGGCCACGGCAAACGCCTGTTCGGCGACGATGCGGCAGCGGCGGCCTTCACCCTGCAGCACTCGCAGGTTTCGCCCAAGGGCGTGGTCATCGCCCGCTACGTGCGCGCAGGCGAAGTGCAGACCGGTTCGTTCTGAAAGCTACAATCCCGTACAACTTTTGCCTCTCGCCCGCATCGAAACACAGGTAAGCCCCGTCCGTATCAAGGAGGTTCACCATGGCGCTACGCACCACGTTGCTGCTTTCCTGCATGACCCTGGCCCTGCTCGGCTGCGCCGGCAACGACCACCCGGCACCGCCGCGTACCCAGCAGGTCGACCTGCAACGTTACCAGGGCACCTGGTACGAACTCGCGCGGCTGCCGATGTTCTTCCAGCGCAACTGCGTGCAGTCCGAGGCGCACTACGGTCTGCGAGAGGACGGCCGCCTCGACGTGACCAACCGCTGCCAGGAAAAGGACGGCCAGTGGAACCAGGCCAAGGGCATCGCCGAAGCCCAGCAACCGGGTAGCACCGACAAGCTCTGGGTGCGCTTCGACAACTGGTTCAGCCGCCTTGCGCCCGGCCTGGCCAAGGGCGAGTACTGGGTGCTGTACCACGATCAGGACTACCGCGTGGCCTTGGTCGGCCACCCGAACCGCGAATACCTGTGGCTGCTTTCGCGCACGCCCGCGGTCACCGACCAACTGCGCGAGCAACTGCTGATGATCGCCCGTGAGCAAGGCTATGACACCAGCAAGCTCATCTGGCGACAGGCCGAGTAGGCAAACCTGGCGGGCCATCGACGACATGCGGCAATCCGGCTAAGGTGTGCGCCCCGTATCACCTCGAAGGAACGAGCCCGTTGAGTACCACGCCGCCACCAGCACCTTGTATCCGCCTGATGCATATCGGTCCGCTGGTACAGGCGTCGCTGCCGGGCTGAAACAAGGAGCCAGACCATGGATTTGCTGTTCCTGGGCACCTCCGCCGGCGTGCCGACCAAGGCACGCAACGTCAGCGCCACCGCTGTGATCGAAGCCAGTGGCAGCCACTGGTACCTGGTCGACTGTGGCGAAGGCACCCAGCACCAACTGCTGCACACGCCGCTGTCGATCCGCGACCTGCGCGCCATCTTCATCACCCACGTGCACGGCGACCATTGCTTCGGCCTGCCGGGCCTGCTGGCTAGTGCCGGCATGAGCGGGCGCACCCAGCCGCTGGACCTTGTATTGCCCACCGCCCTGCACGACTGGGTGCGCCAGGGGCTGGTGGCCAGCGATACCTTCCTGCCGTTCGAACTGCGCCTGCTGGCCGTTGAAGACCTGGTGGAGTGGCGCAGTGAAGCCGTGCAGGTGACCAGCGTGCAGTTGTCGCACCGGGTGCCGAGCGTCGGCTTCGTGTTCACCGAACTCAACCCCGAACCGCGCCTGGACATCCCGCGCCTGGAAGCAAAAGGCATACCCCGTGGCCCGCTGTGGGGCGACCTGGCCAAGGGCCTGACGGTGCAGCATGGCGGGCAGCTGCTGCACGGCAGTGATTACTTGCGCCCTTCGCGCCCGCCACGGCGGGTGATCGTGTGCGGCGACAATGACAACCCCGCGCTATTGGCCGATGCCGCCAGGGGGGCGGACGTGCTGGTACACGAAGCCACGTTCACCCAGGCGGTGGTCGAGCGCACGGGGGTCACCTTCGGCCATAGCACCGCGGCTGCGGTGGCACGCTTTGCCGAAGCTGCGGGCGTGCGCAACCTGGTACTGACGCACTTCAGCGCCCGCTACCAGCACGACTCACGGCGCAGCCCGAGCATCGACGATGTGCGTGCCGAGGCGTTGGCCCACTATAGCGGGCGGCTGGTTCTGGCGCAGGACCTGCAGCGTTATCACATTGGGCGCGATGGCCGTCTTGAGCCCGCGGGATGAATTGTGGAGCTCGCAGGTGCTCGCCAAAAGATCTTCATCGCCTGTGAAATCGAGCGCCGCCCGCGCGGCGCTTCGCGGCACAAGGCCGCTCCCACATTTGTTGCAACGTGGCCATGCCTGCAAGAGAGGCGTTGCGCGCCTTGGTGCATTGTTTGAGGCCGGTGAGGCGGCGGTAGCGCCAGCCGGAAAACCGCCTCAAGGCAACAAGGCTGACAACCACGGCCTGTCAGGTTCGGCACGTTGCAACAAATGTGGGAGCGGGCTTGTCCCGCGAAGCGCCGCGCGGGCGGCGCTCGATTTCACAGGCGATGAAGATGTTGTGGCGAATACATGCGAAGCCCTCCACAACCCGCCGCTCCACTATGCCGCCAACCGCCCGCTGGCAATCGCCTCCGACGCCGCCAGCATCGCGCGCAGCAACACCGCGCAGCCCGCCGCCAGGTCCTCGGGCGTGGCGTTCTCGATCTCGTTATGGCTGATACCGTTCTCGCACGGCACGAAAATCATCCCCGCCGGCCCCAGCTCGGCCAAGAAGATCGCGTCGTGCCCCGCCCCGCTGACGATGTCCATGTGCGGCAGGCCCAGCGCCTGCGCCGACTCGCGCACGGCATCGACACACCCTTGGTCGAAGTACAGCGCCGGGAAATCGGCCGTGGGTACCAGTTCGTAGCTCAGGCCATGCCTGGCACAGGTCGCCTCGATCACCGCGCGCACATCGGCAATCATCGCATCCAGTTGCTCACCCTCCAGATGACGGAAGTCCAGGGTCATGCGCACTTCGCCCGGGATCACGTTGCGCGAGCCCGGGTAGGCCTGCAGGCAACCCACCGTGCCACAGGCATGGGGCTGGTGACCGAGGGCAGTGTGGTTGACTGCCTCCACCACCGCCGCCGCACCGACCAAGGCGTCCTTGCGCAGGTGCATCGGCGTCGGGCCGGCATGGGCCTCGACACCGCGCAGGGTCAGGTCGAACCACTTCTGGCCCAATGCGCCCAGCACCACGCCGATGGTCCTGGCCTGGTCTTCGAGGATCGGGCCCTGCTCGATGTGCGCTTCAAAATAGGCCCCCACCGGGTGGCCTGATACAGCGCGCGGGCCGGCGTAGCCGATGGCGTTCAACGCCTCGCCAACGCTGACACCCTGGGCGTCACGCTTGGCCAGGGTTTCCTCCAGGGTGAACTTGCCGGCGAACACCCCCGAACCCATCATGCACGGCGCAAAGCGCGAACCTTCCTCGTTGGTCCACACCACCACTTCCAGCGGCGCTTCGGTTTCCACGCCCAGGTCATTGAGGGTGCGGATCACCTCCAGCCCGGCCATCACCCCGAAGCAGCCGTCGAACTTGCCACCGGTGGGTTGGGTGTCGATATGGCTGCCGGTCATCACCGGGGGCAGCTTGGGGTTACGCCCCGGGCGACGGGCGAAGATGTTGCCGACGGCGTCGATGCTGACCGAGCAACCGGCGGCCTCGCACCATTGCACGAACAGGTCGCGGGCCTGGCGATCGAGGTCGGTCAGGGCCAGGCGGCACACGCCGCCCTTGGCGGTGGCACCGAGGCGGGCCAGGTCCATCAGGGATTGCCACAGGCGGGTGCTGTCGATGTGGTGCTGGCTGGATTGCAGTACTTGTTGAGCTGGGGTCATGGGGTTTTCCTCAGGCATTTTTGTTGTCTGTGCCGGCCTCTTCGCGGGTAAACCCGCTCCCACAGGTACAGCGCAGGTCCCGAGGTCAGCGCTTTACCTGTGGGAGCGGGTTTACCCGCGAAGGAGCCAGCGCGGTCTCACGGCAAAGGCTTGGCCACCCGCGCCGGGCTGCGCGCCAGCACGCCGGCAAAGAGGTAATACAGCGCCCCGCCCAGCAGCGAACCGGTGAACCAGCCGTAGTCGTAGAACCAGCTGAAACTGCTGTTGCCAATGGCCATCACGGTCAGCGCCACCGGCAGCGCAAAGGCGGCAAACCCGGCCCGATTCCATGCCGGGTACACGTCGTCGCGGTACAACCCGGCCAGGTCCAGCCTCTGCTGGCGGATCAGGAAGTAGTCCACCACCATGATCCCGGCGATCGGCCCCAGCAGGCTGGAATAGCCCAACAGCCAGTTGGAGTACACGCTCTCCAGGCTCAGGTCGGAGACGATCCAGCCCAGCTTCTTCAGCAACTCATGGCCCATCAGCGCCAGGCCGATGAAGCCGGTAAGCCACACCGCGCGGCTGCGCCCGATCAGGCGCGGGGCGATGTTCTGGAAGTCGTTGGTCGGCGACACGATGTTCGCCGCAGTGTTGGTCGACAGCGTGGCGATCACGATCAGCGCCATGGCCAGGGCCACCCAGAACGGGCTGTGGATCTTGCCGATCAGGCTGACCGGGTCGGACACGGTCTCGCCAACCAGCGACGCCGAGGCAGCGGTCAGCACCACGCCCAGCGCGGCGAACAGGAACATGGTCAGCGGCAAGCCGAAGATCTGCCCGAGAATCTGGTCCTTCTGGCTGCGGGCGTAGCGGCTGAAGTCGGGAATGTTCAGCGATAGCGTGGCCCAGAAACCGACCATGGCGGTAAGCCCGGCGCAGAAGTAGCCGAGCATGCTCGCCCCTTCCGGGCGCTTGGGCGGCTGGGCCAGCAGTTCGGTCATCGACATGTGCGGCAAGGCCCAGAACAGCAGGCCGATGCCCACTGCCACCAGCAGCGGCGCCGACAGCGTTTCGAGCCACTTGATCGACTCGGCGCCACGCAGCACCACCCACAGGTTCAGGCACCAGAAGATCATGAAGCCGATCACCTCGCCGGTGCCGCCCAGGGCCTTCCAGCCGTCGAACACCGAGCCGAGGAACAGGTGGATGGCCAGACCGCCGAACATGGTCTGGATGCCGAACCAGCCACAGGCGACCACCGCGCGGATCAGGCATGGCACGTTGGAGCCGATAATGCCGAACGACGATCGCAGCAGCACCGGGAACGGGATGCCGTACTTGGTACCGGGGAAGGCGTTGAGGGTGAGCGGGATCAGCACGATCAGGTTGGCCAGCAGAATCGCCAGCAAGGCCTCGCCCACGCTGAGGCCGAAGTAGGCGGTGAGCACGCCGCCGAGGGTGTAGGTGGGCACGCAGATGGACATGCCCACCCACAGGGCGGTGATGTGCCATTTGTTCCAGGTGCGCTGGTGCACCTTGGTCGGGGCGATGTCGTGGTTGTAGCGCGGGCTGTCGAGGACATCGCTGCCCTCGGACAGCTCGAACAGGCCATCCTGCTCGACCACTTCCGATCTGCTCTGCTGCATGGGGCTTTCTCCAGATTTTCTTGTAGTTGTTTGCCCAGCGGGCTATTGCGATGGCCGGAGTACACACGCTTTATGTGCTTGAAAATCTTGACCAGATTTTCATCTTGTCAAGTCAGTCAAAGTTTTCAAAAGCCCCATAGTCAGCGCCATAAAACAATTTAATCCTCTAATTTCAATCACTTAAAAACCACAAAATTAATGGGAAAATTTTCTTGATGAATCGAGGATCAGCATCTAGCCTCCAATCTTGTCAGGCCTGACAGGATTAACCACCCTGCCCGCCCTGTACCAAGAAAATTCCAAGAACCGGCCCAGACCGGTCAGCCTGCGAGGAAAACGGCATGTCCCTGTTGATCCGTGGCGCCACCGTGGTCACCCACGAAGAGAGTTACCCCGCCGATGTCCTGTGTGCCGATGGCCTGATCCGCGCCATCGGGCAAAACCTTGAACCACCCACCGACTGCGAGATCCTCGACGGCAGCGGCCAGTACCTGATGCCCGGCGGCATCGACCCGCACACCCATATGCAACTGCCGTTCATGGGCACGGTGGCCAGCGAGGACTTCTTCAGCGGCACCGCTGCGGGCCTGGCCGGTGGCACCACCTCGATCATCGACTTCGTCATCCCCAACCCGCAGCAGTCGTTGCTGGAGGCGTTCCACACCTGGCGCGGCTGGGCGCAGAAAAGCGCCAGCGACTATGGCTTCCATGTCGCCATCACCTGGTGGAGCGAGCAGGTGGCCGAAGAGATGGGCGAACTGGTGGCCAAACACGGGGTGAACAGCTTCAAGCACTTCATGGCCTACAAGAATGCGATCATGGCCGCCGACGACACCCTGGTGGCCAGTTTCGAGCGCTGCCTGCAACTGGGTGCGGTGCCCACCGTGCATGCCGAGAACGGCGAACTGGTGTACCACCTGCAGAAAAAACTGCTGGCCCAGGGCCTGACCGGGCCGGAAGCCCACCCGCTGTCACGCCCCTCCCAGGTCGAGGGCGAGGCGGCCAGCCGCGCCATCCGCATTGCCGAAACGCTGGGTACGCCGCTGTACCTGGTGCATGTTTCCAGCCGTGAAGCGCTGGATGAAATCGCCTATGCCAGGGGCAAGGGTCAGCCGGTGTACGGCGAGGTCCTGCCCGGCCATCTGCTGCTGGATGACAGCGTCTACCGTGACCCGGACTGGGCCACCGCCGCAGGCTACGTGATGAGCCCACCGTTCCGCCCGCGCGAACACCAGGAGGCGCTGTGGCGCGGGCTGCAGTCGGGCAACCTGCACACCACCGCCACCGACCATTGCTGCTTCTGCGCCGAACAGAAAGCCATGGGCCGTGACGACTTCAGCCGTATCCCCAACGGCACTGCCGGCATCGAGGACCGCATGGCGGTGCTGTGGGATGCCGGGGTGAACAGCGGGCGCCTGTCGGTGCATGAGTTCGTCGCGCTGACCTCCACCAACACCGCGAAAATCTTCAACCTGTTCCCGCGCAAGGGCGCCATTCGTGTTGGCGCCGACGCCGACCTGGTGCTGTGGGACCCGCAAGGCACCCGTACCATCTCGGCCAAGACCCACCATCAGCAGGTGGACTTCAACATCTTCGAAGGCCGTACCGTGCGCGGCATCCCCAGCCACACCATCAGCCAGGGCAAGGTGCTCTGGGCCGATGGCGACCTGCGCGCGGAAAAGGGCGCGGGGCGGTATGTGGAGCGGCCGGCGTACCCGTCGGTGTATGAGGTGCTGGGGCGCCGGGCCGAAGTGCAGCGGCCGACGCCCGTGCAGCGCTGAAGCCATTGGGGCTGCTGCGCAGCCCATCGCGCAGCGGCCCCGGAAACCACCGCAATGCTTGTCGCCTGCATCCATAAAAAATAGAGAGGCTACAACCGTGATCGACGCCCTGAACCACTTGCCGCGCCCCCGGGCCGGCGCCGACCAGCTGGCCGAGCGCTTCAGCGACCTGGCCCCACCCCTCACCGCCCGCCAGGCCGCCGTCGAAAGCGCACGCTGCCTGTATTGCTACGACGCCCCCTGCGTCAACGCCTGCCCCAGCGACATCGACATCCCGTCGTTCATCCACCGCATCAGCGACGAAAACCTGCAAGGCGCCGCCGAACGCATCCTCTCGGCCAACATCCTCGGCGGCAGTTGCGCCCGCGTCTGCCCCACCGAAATCCTTTGCCAGCAAGCCTGCGTGCGCAACAACGCGCAGGAATGCGCACCGGTGCTGATCGGCCAGCTGCAGCGCTATGCCCTGGACAACGCCCATTTCACCGAGCACCCGTTCCAGCGCTCGCCGGCCACCGGCAAGCGCGTCGCCGTGGTCGGTGCCGGCCCTGCCGGGCTGTCCTGCGCCCATCGCCTGGCCATGCACGGGCATGATGTGGTGGTGTTCGAGGCCTGCGACAAGGCCGGTGGCCTCAACGAGTATGGTATCGCCCGCTACAAGCTGGTGGACGACTACGCCCAGCGTGAAGTGGAGTTCCTGCTCGGCATCGGTGGCATCGAGATCCGCCATGGCCAGCGCCTGGGCAGCAACCTCGGCCTGGGTGAACTGCGCGACCAGTACGACGCAGTGTTCCTCGGCCTCGGCCTGAATGCCGTGCGCCAGCTGGGCCTGCCGGATGAAGAAGCCCCCGGCCTGCTCGCCGCCACCAAATACATCCGCGAGCTGCGTCAGGCCGATGACCTGACGCAGCTGCCCCTGGCCGACCGCTGCCTGGTAATCGGCGCCGGCAACACCGCCATCGACATGGCCGTGCAGATGAGCCGCCTGGGTGCCCGCGACGTCAACCTTGTGTACCGCCGTGGCCATGCCGACATGGGTGCCACTGGCCACGAGCAGGACATCGCCAAGGCCAACCAGGTGCGCCTGCACACCTGGGCCCGCCCCGATGCCGTGCTGCTGGACGACACCGGCAAGGTGCGCGGCATGCGCTTTGTCCGCACCGAGCTGGCAGGCGGCCACCTGCGCGACACCGGCGAAACCTTCGAGCTGGCCGCCGATGCCATCTTCAAGGCCATCGGCCAACGCTTCGACGACGCCAGCCTCGGCGACCCGGTGGCCGCACAACTGGCACGCGACGGCGAGCGCATCCGCGTCGACGAAACGATGCAGACCAGCCTGCCAGGCGTATATGCCGGCGGCGACTGCACCGCCCTGGGCCAGGACCTGACCGTCCAGGCCGTGCAACACGGCAAGCTGGCCGCCGAAGCCATCCATGCCCAACTCATGCTCAACGTGGAGGCTGCGTAAATGGCCGACCTGTCCATCGAATTTGCCGGCATCAAGGCACCCAACCCCTTCTGGCTGGCCTCCGCACCGCCAACCGACAAGGCCTATAACGTGGTCCGCGCCTTCGAGGCCGGCTGGGGCGGCGTGGTGTGGAAGACCCTGGGCGAAGACCCGGCGGCGGTCAACGTGTCGTCACGCTATTCGGCGCACTATGGCCCCAACCGCCAGGTGCAGGGCATCAACAACATCGAGCTCATCACCGACCGCTCCCTGGACATCAACCTGCGCGAAATCACCCAGGTGAAGAAGGACTGGCCCGACCGCGCGCTGATCGTGTCGCTGATGGTGCCGTGCGAGGAGCAGTCCTGGAAGTTCATCCTGCCGCTGGTGGAAGCCACCGGGGCCGATGGCATCGAACTGAACTTCGGCTGCCCGCACGGCATGCCGGAGCGCGGCATGGGCGCGGCAGTCGGCCAGGTGCCGGAGTACGTGGAAATGGTCACCCGCTGGTGCAAGACGTATTGCTCGCTGCCGGTGATCGTCAAGCTCACGCCGAACATCACCGACATCCGCCAGTCGGCCCGCGCCGCGCATCGTGGCGGGGCCGATGCGGTGTCGTTGATCAATACCATCAACTCGATCACCAGCGTCGACCTCGACCGCATGGTCGCCCACCCCATCGTCGGTGACCAGAGCACCCATGGCGGCTACTGCGGTTCGGCAGTAAAGCCGATTGCCCTGAACATGGTGGCGGAAATCGCCCGCGACCCACAAACGCACGGCTTGCCGATCTGCGGCATTGGCGGCATCGGCAGCTGGCGTGATGCCGCCGAGTTCATGGCCCTGGGCAGTGGTGCCGTGCAGGTGTGCACGGCGGCCATGCTGCATGGCTTCCGCATTGTCGAGGACATGAAGGACGGCCTGGCGCGCTGGATGGACCAGCACGGGCACCGCAATATCGAGGCGTTCCGCGGCCAGGCGGTGGGGCATACCACCGACTGGAAGTACCTGGACATGAACTACAAGTCGGTGGCGCACATCGACCAGCAGGCATGCATTGGCTGCGGGCGCTGCCACATTGCCTGTGAGGATACCTCGCACCAGGCGATTGCCAGCACGCTGAAGGCGGATGGCACGCATGCCTACAACGTGATCGAGGAGGAATGCGTAGGCTGCAACCTGTGCCAGATCACCTGCCCGGTGGAGAGTTGCATCGAGATGGTGGCACAGGACACCGGCAAGCCGTACCTGAACTGGACGCAGGACCCGCGTAATCCCTACCGCGAGGCCAGCTGAAACCCATTGGGGCCGCTGCGCAGCCCTTCGCGGGTAAACCCGCTCCCACAGGGACCGCGCCGCTTGTGAGGGCAGCAAGACACCTGTGGGAGCGGGTTTACCCGCGAAGGGCCGCGCGGCGGCCCCGACCTCAAGGCTCCAGCCCGATCCCCCGCAAGATCACACTGGTCACCGTCTGCACGGCATTTTCAAAGGCCATGTCCGACAACGCCTCCCCGCCATTGAGCAATGCCACCTGGTAACCAAAGTCGGCATAGTGCTGGGTCGAAGCCCAGATCATGTACAACAGCGCCGACGGCTCCACCGGCAGGATGCGCCCCTCCTCCACCCAGCGGCGGATCTTGGCTTCCTTCAGCTTGGCCCAGGGCACCAGGCTTTCATCCAGGCTCACCCCCAGTACCGGCGCCCCGTGCAGCATCTCTTCGGCCCAAATCTTCGAACCCAGCGGCCGCGAGCGCGAATGGCCCATCTTCGCCCGGATGTAACTGGTCAGCACCACGCGCGGGTCGTCGAAGTTCTCGAAGCACAGCGCGTCCTGCTTCCACACATCCAGCAGATCCTGCAGCACCGCGCGGAACAGGTCGTCCTTGGTGCTGAAGTAGTAATGCAGGTTGGAACGCGGCAACTCGGCCTGCTCGGCGATATCCCCCATCGAGGTGGCGCCGTAGCCTTTCTCGGCAAACACCTTTTCCGCCGCCTGCAGGATCTTCTCGATATTGCGCCGGCGGATTTCGATCTTGTGATTGGCCATCAGGCTTGGGCCGTCCACACCGCCAGCTCATAACCATCCGGGTCGATGAAGTGGAAGCGCCGCCCGCCAGGGAAAGCAAAGGTGGCCCGGCTGATTTTCGCCCCGACTGCTTCGATCCGCTGCTGCGTAGCCTCCAGATCGTCGGCGTACAAGATGACCAGCGGCCCGCCCGGGCGCACCGGCTCCCCCGTGGTGAAGCCACCGGTCAGCCGGCCATCACTGAACTCGGTGTAGGACGGCCCGTAGTCGGTGAACGCCCAGCCGAACACACTGCCGTAGAAGGCCTTGCTCCGTGCGATGTCGCTGACATTGAACTCGATGTTGTCGATCTGCCGGTCAGTACCGCGAATGCCCATGTGTGCTCCGTGCCGAAAGGGTTTGCCCTAGTCTACTCCGGTCGTTTCACACTTTTATATCAGGCAGCCTGAAACAACCGGGTAATCAGGGCATAGTCTTCGATGTGGGCGGACATTGAGACGTCTTTGTGTGGTTGCCTGTGCTGGCCTCTTCGCGGGTAAACCCGCTCCCACAGGTACATCACAGGCCTTGAAACCATCGATATCCCTGTGGGAGCGGGTTTACCCGCGAATAGGCCGGCACAGGCTTTACAAACAAACTCAGCCCAAGCTGTGCCACTCCCGCTTGTCCCGCGCCAGCAATTCATTGCCGGCCTCGGGCCCGTCTTCACCGGCCGGGTACTCATGCACCTCGCCGCCCTGGGCCCAGGCATCGAGGAACGGCTGCACCGCGCGCCAGCCGTTTTCGATGTTGTCAGCCCGCTGGAACAAGGTCTGGTCACCGGTCAGGCAGTCGTAGATCAGCGTCTCGTAGCCGGTCGCCGGGGTCATCTTGAAGAAGTCCTTGTAGGCAAAGCCCAGCTCGACATTCTCCATCACCAGCTCCGGCCCGGGGCGCTTGGCCTGCAGGTCGAACCACATGCCTTCGTTGGGCTGAATCTGGATTTTCAGGTAGTTGGGCTTGGGCCGTTCCAGCTCCGATTCACGGAACTGCGCATAAGGCGCAGGCTTGAAGCAAATGGCGATTTCGGTGTCACGCACGCTCATGCGCTTGCCGGTACGCAGGTAGAACGGCACCCCGGCCCAGCGCCAGTTGTCGATCATCACCTTCAGCGCCACATAGGTCTCGGTCTGGCTATCGGCCGCAACGTTGGCCTCCTGACGGTAGCCGGGCAACTGCTTGCGCCCCTGCTTGCCGGCGCTGTACTGGCCACGCACGGAGTTTTTCAGGGCCATCTTCGCCGACCATGGGCGGATGGCACCGATCACCTTGGCCTTTTCGCTGCGCACGGCATCAGCGGCGAACGCGGCCGGGGGCTCCATGGCCACCATCGCCAACAACTGGAACAAGTGGTTGGGCACCATGTCGCGCAGCGCCCCGGTGCTGTCATAGAACGCGCCTCGGGTCTCGACACCGACGGTTTCCGCGGCGGTGATCTGCACATGGTCGATGTAGTGGTTGTTCCAGAACGATTCGAACAAACCGTTGGAGAAGCGGCTGACCAGGATGTTCTGCACCGTCTCCTTGCCCAGGTAATGGTCGATGCGGTAGATCTGCCGCTCGCCCATCACCTTCAGCAGGCAGGCGTTGAGCGCTTCGGCGCTGGCCAGGTCGGTGCCGAAGGGCTTTTCGACCACGACGCGACGAAAGCCGCCGGCCGATTCGTCGAGCAGCCCGGCCTGCCCCAGGCGCTGCGCCACCTCGGGGAAGAAGCGCGGCGAGGTCGCCAGGTAGAAGATGGCGTTGCCATGGCGGGTTGTGTCGATGCGCCTGGCAAGGGCCTGGTAGGTGGCCGGGTCGAGGAAATCGCCGGTCTGGTAATCCAGGCGCTTGGCCAGGCGTGCCCAGCGCTTCTCGTCCAGGCACTTGGTCGTGTCCTCGCCACCTTTGTCACGCTCGACCATGAAGGCATGCAGGCGCCCGGCGAACTCCTCGGCAGTGGCCGGGTTGTGGTCGACCCCGACGATGCGCAGGTTGCGGTCCAGCAAGCCGTCACGGCTGAGGTTGTACAGCGCCGGCATCAGCAGGCGCTTGACCAGGTCGCCATTGGCGCCGAACAGGAACAGGGTGCAGGGTGGTGCGGCCGGAATACTCTGTTTGGTCATTCGCCTTTCTTCTCGACATGGCCACCAAAGCCCAGGCGCATGGCCGAGAGAATCTTGTCGCCATAGGTGCCCTGCTGCTGACGCGAACGGAAGCGGGCGAACAGTGCGCTGGACAGTACCGGCACCGGCACCGCCTGCTCGACGGCGGCGTCGATGGTCCAGCGGCCTTCGCCACTGTCAGACACCGAGCCACTGAACTGCGACAGCTGCGGGTCGGCCACCAGCGCATCGGCAGTGAGGTCGAGCAGCCACGAGGTGACCACGCTGCCACGCCGCCACACTTCGGCGATTTCGGCCACGTTCAGGTCGAAACGCTGGTCTTCCGGCAGTTCGTTGCCGCCCTTGCTGCGCAGCAGGTCGAAACCTTCGGCATAGGCCTGCATCAGGCCGTATTCGATGCCGTTGTGCACCATTTTCACGTAGTGCCCGGCACCGGGTGGGCCGGCGTGGATGTAGCCGTGTTCGGCACGCTGATGCTCGCCGCTGCGGCCATGGGTACGCGGGATGTCACCCACCCCCGGCGCGAGCGCCTTGAACAGCGGCTCCAGGCGCTCGAACACATCCTTTTCGCCACCGATCATCATGCAGTAGCCACGGTCCAGGCCCCACACGCCACCGGAGGTGCCGACGTCCAGGTAATGCAGCCCGCGCTTGGCCAGCTCGGCGGCGCGGCGCACGTCGTCCTTGTAGAAGGTGTTACCGCCGTCGATGATCGCATCGCCCGGTTCCAGCAGTTCGGCCAGTTGGGCGATGGTCTGCTCGGTGGGCTCGCCGGCCGGCAGCATTACCCACACCGCACGCGGTGCTTTCAGCTTCTGTACCAGCGCACCGAGGTCGTGCGCGCCCTGGGCGCCTTCGCTCTCCAGGCCGTCGATGGCCTCACGGTTGCGGTCATGCACCACAGTACGGTGGCCGGCGCGCATCAGGCGCCTTGCGATATTGCCGCCCATGCGGCCCAGCCCGATGATTCCCAGTTGCATGAGCCGATGCTCCCCTTTCGAAATAAATGACAACACAATCCAGCTTTTCAGATTAGTCCAGCGAACCGATCGAGGGTTCAGCGACGAACGGCGAGACCACGATAAACAAAAAAGTTCCCAAGGCCTGCGAAAGAATTCAGAATGCGCCCGCGTGAAGCGTCTACGCTTTGACTTGTCACTAGCCAAAACCGCGAGGTGTGCTCATGGGTACCTTGATGCCTGCAACCCCAACCCAGACCCTCTATGTCTCTGTGCGCCGTGATGAGCTGCGTAAACTGAAGGACGAACGTGACCAACTGCGCCAACAGGTCGCCCAACTGAACCTGCTGCTGGCGCAAGCGCGCACAGACGGCAAGGCCGTCAGCCTCTGAACCTGCCCCGTCCCTGTGGGAGCTGAACTGCTCCCGCATCGCTCAATCGAGCAGCCAGCTATTATCGCCATTTTCCAGGGTACCGCCATGACTGGTGGCATCGCCGATCCTGGCAAGCGGCTGCCCATCATCCATCATCAGTGCCGAGCCGCTGGTAATCACCGCCCCACACCCGAGCCTGTCGCCAACCCTGGCGGCTGCCCTGCCGTTGACGAAGAACAGGCTGGAGCCGCTGCTGATGCTGGTCGGTCCGCACGACGGGCAGTGATGAGGGTGACCCAGCAGAACGATGGCAGGCATTGTTGCCACTCCCGAATCATGTGAGGCGCCAGGCCCGCATGCCGGCAGCGCCATCAGAACGTTTTCGACAGCCGCCAGTGCACGACCTGGCCATCGATCTCAGGGAAAGGTACCTGGTGCATGAACACTTGCTCACCTACCATGCGCTCGACGCAGACGTAGTAACCGGGCCATGGGCAAGGTGTGCCGGAAGGCCAGCCTGGGGCATCCTCGCGCCTGGCGGTTTCCGGATCGCGGAACTGCTTGCCCAGGCGTCGGTAATGCGCCCTTTCGACGAGCGCCTGCGGGTAAAAGTGGGGAGCGCTTTCCAGGCCATCACCCTGCACTGACCATAAAAACGCCACCAGTGCCGCCTCGAAGGCCCAATAACCCAAGTGGTCGCTCCGTGCCCAGGTGTGGCGCTCATACCAGTAGCAATCGTGCGCATTGGCGTACCACTGCCCGAGATAGTGCATGAGCGCGTCATGCTGCGCGGGCCCTTTCAGGTCGAGGCTCTCCAGCAAGGCGCCATAAGGTTCGGGGTGAAGCAATAAGGTGCCAGGGTAGGCCTTGCCCAGCCGCTGGAACAGGCGATGCAGCAGCAGGTCGGGGCTGCGCTCGTCGTTCTGGTTCAGCCAGCCCAGTATCTGGCCGACACGCTCGGGGTAACCGCACAGCACCGCCAGCGACAGCAGCCACAAGGCAAGCCGGTATTCATCCGACACCCAAGGGCGCAACTGCTCGCTGGATGCCGGGTACGCCGAAAAATGCCGGGCGAACTGGGCGAACGCATAGTCTGCATAGGCCTCCACCAGTTCCATCGGCTCGCCACCGGAATACCGCTGCACTGCCAGCTCCAGTGCCATGTGTGCCCAGTCGCGGCTAAGGCCACGGTAGTGATGCCTGTGCTCGGCTGGCCCGATCAGCAATGCCTGGGCGTCAGGGTCGGCGAATTCCTGCTCTTTTTCACGCGTCGAAGCCAGGTAATGCTGCTCGACCATCCACGGGTCGCGCTTGATGCTGTCGAACTGGCCCATTGGCCCTCCCGCACGCTATAAGCCTTTCACCAAGCGCCAAACCAGAGAGCGCCCATTTTCGCTCGGCATCTCTACGCCTTGCATGAATGTCTGGGGCCCCACCGCCCATTCATCACATACCCACACGCCCGTGCGCGGGCAAATTTCGCCCGACCTGGCAAGCGCATCCGAATACGGCGCGCTTTGCAGTTGTTCAGGGAAGCTTTTGATAACTTGACGCTTGCGAGCATCGTCTACCAAATCCTTCGGGTAGAAAGGAAGATCTCTATAGGGCGTATCGTCGACGCCCCACAACACAGTGACCAATCCTGCCTCAAAGGCCCAATAGCCAAAGAAACCCGCATCGCTTCGTGCCTTGTGCCGGTCATGCCAATAACAGTTGCGCATGCCGCGATACCACTGCTTCAGGTAACTACGCACTGCCTGTTGCTGCTCATCCTTCTCAGTAGTTACGGCATTGAGCAATTCATGGTAGGGGCGCTCATGAATCAACGTACTCCCGGGGATCGTCACCCCCACACGGGAAAACAGTTGCCGCAACAGGATGTCCTCACCGTCATCTGGGGCTTCACTCAAAAAACCTGCGATTTGTCTGATGCGCCCGGGCTTGTTGAACAGCACTGCAAACGATAGAAGCCAGAGCGAGTACTGATACGCGTCCGGCTCCCAAATTTTCAATGAAAAATCTGGAAAAGCCTGCTTATGCCGCTGAAACTGAGAAAACACATGTTCAGCATAGGGCCGGAGGGACTCTATTGGCTCACCCCCTGAATACAATTCAATCAATAGCTCAAGTGACTGAAAGCACCACCCCCAACTTAACCCCTCCACATTAACGTAGTCTGGCCAAGACCTAGCCAAAAATTCCTCAGCACTCCGCTCAAAGTACTTCTCTTTCAAATACGACACATCGTCAAGATAAAACTTCTCTTGAAGAAGCGGCTCTCTTTTAACCAGATCAAAATGCGCCATGACATCCCCCTATCGAACAGTATCAACAATGGCACTTGCATTCCCATCGAGCTTAGTCACACTCGATACGACCCCGTTTTCGTTTACTACTATTAGCCACCGCTCGTACCCCGCTTCTCGAATCGCATCTCCCTCCTTACGTCCCAACACGCTTTGTAATCTGGGGACAATCCACGCATCACTCATCTGCCTGGCACTCGGATATCCCTCACTCCCCCTCGTAACCGGCAAATTACCCGGCGAAAACGCGCCCCCCGTTCGATACTTGGTCTCGGTAATGATGAACGGCGGCGGTGGATGGGCATTACGATAGACGCCATCCAGCCCGCGCCCGGTGGGTTTCATTTCCAGGCTGCGAGGCCCACGAGCGACCGACAGCAGGTTCTCATGGCCTTTGCCGAGCATGTACTGATCACTGACCACCTCCCCATAAATGCCCTTCTGCGCCCGGGTCGCCGTCGAATGATCGAACACGTGCACATTGGCGCCATGCGTGGCGGCAGCCGCAGAGGTGGGTACTGGCGGGCCGAGCGCACCCTCGGGGCGCTCGAGGTAACGCGGACGCATGCCAATGCCAGAAGTCACCCGCCCACCACTCATCGCCATGGGCACCGGCTTAGGCGCATGCACCCCGGCCTGCGCAATCTGCGCGGGCAGATCGCTGGCCTGTTCCAGCACCTTGGCCAACCTGGCGTCGAGTTGCATCAGCGCCTGTGGGATTTCCCGCACTGCATGCACCTGCACCGCGTAGAACTGCGCTTCCATGGCCTGCAGCCGCACCAACAGGTGCGACGCCGCCTGGTTGAAGGGCCAGTTGCCCAGGTAGCTGCGAAGCTTTGCCGTTGCAGCGATGACCTTGGTCAAGAACTGGTTCAGATAGGCCAGCAAATCCTTTTCATAGCTCGTGAACCTGACCTGGCGCAGCCAGAACTCCACGCTGCCGCGGGTGAACTTGCCAAGAAACGCAACCACGGTCCGCAAGATGATCTGGCTTTCGCGGATAAGTAGCAGGCACAAACCTCGCAGAAACGCTGCCGCTTCCTGGCCGACCAATGCACCTGCCACCGAGCCCACGGGCGTACCCACCGCCCCCACCGCGGCACCGATGATCGGCGCGATCAAAGTAAGCAGGCAGGCAACCAGCAGCACCCACTCCTGCCACTGTGGCGGCTGCGCCGTTGCCTGGCTGCCATCCGCCGTGTAGCGCTTGCCCAGGCGCAGGCACACTGCGGCCAGGTCACGGGCACTGAGCACAATCACTACCCCGGGCACCAACGACAGCAGCATGTCGGCGATGACCACGCTCAGTGGCCGTTCCTCGGCAAACTCGCCCAGCACCAGGTCACGCAGCCAGCCAAAGCCGCCTGCCACCTTTTCCACCGCTTCATCCAGCCAGTCAGCAGCGGAGTTCATGGCTGGCCACCTGCCGAGGTGCAGCCGGCAAGCAATGCCTGCAAGGCAGCATCCGGCTCGGTTGCGGTCGTCAGTTGCAGCGAGCCTTGGCCAACCTCGTAGCGCACCTGGGCGCTGCAACCGGGGGTAACGCCAGCCAGGCGGGCATAGCCGTTCTGATCGACCATACCCTGGCGCTGGGTGCCATCGGACAACGTCGCCACGTAGGCCGTGCCCGCAATCGGCGTACCGTCGGCATGCACCAGGCGAAACTCGATTTCATCCTGCAACGGTGCAGGCGGCTCACCGTAACGTGCAGGCGCCTTTACCTGGGCGATGGCATGCAACAGCAGTGGCTCGGGGCAACCGATTTCGATGCGGCCATCACCCAGCTTGATGAACGCCCCGCCGCAACTCAGGGTCAGCGACGTTCGGCTGTCGATGTGCACATGGCCGTGATGGCTGGTGATCGACACATCGTCATTGGCATCGACCCGCAGTTGCCCGCCGACCTGCACACGCTTGTCCTGCGCGACCTGCTCGCTGGCCTCGAGGCCAACCATCACGCTCAACGCCCCGCCAACGGCCAACGACTTGCCCAGGCCAATGCTTTCGACTTTGCCAAGGGCGACCGTTTCGCTCTTGCTGGCGCCGACCTTGACACTGCGGTTGCCACCTATGTGCACCACTTCGTCATGCTCGACGCGCTCGCTACGATCATTGCCGATGAACGTGGTTTCGTTGTGCTTCACGACGTTGTTCTGGTCGCGCTCGGCATGAATGAATACTTCCTGCCGCCCCAGTTCGTCCTCGAAGCGCAACTCGTTGAAGCCATCGCCTTTGTGGGTCTGGCTCTTGATGGTCATGCAGGTCTTGTGTTCGGGCAGGTCGTAAGGCGGCAGCTGGTCACCGCAGTAGGTGCGCCCGGTGATCATCGGCTGGTCAGGGTCGCCATTGACGTACTGGACAATCACATCCTGGCCAACACGCGGAATGGCCATCGAACCCCAACTGCCACCGGCCCAGCCTTGCGACACCCGCACCCAGCAGGAACTGAATTCGTTGTTGCTGCTTTCACGGTCCCAGGGGAAGCTGACCTTGACCCGCCCCCACTGGTCGCAAAATATCTCTTCGCCCGGCGGGCCGACCACGGTGGCCATGTGCGGGCCATCGATGCGCGGCTTGGCCAAGGGTGCCGGGCGCCATTCGGCCATGCCTTGCACCAGCAGCGCATCGTTCACATAGCGGGTACCTTGTTCGGCACCGGCGGCTTCTTCCTGCAGGCTGGTGAACTGCGTACCTTCGTGGCACAGGCTGATCACGCGCCAGTGCACATTGAGGTCTTCGCGCGGGTGGCCGACGAGGGTGAAGCTCAGGCCTGGCTGCAGGCGCACGTCATCGCCCTGCACTTCGGCCAGGCGGGCGTCATGGCGCAGGGCCGTCAGCCGCGTTTCAGTGAAGCGCTTGCCGACCGCATCGCGCTTGTAGCGGCCCGGGTAATCAAAAAACTCGTAGTCCAGCGACTGGTGCGTGATTCCGCTGGCCTGAGCCTTGTGCTCCTGGCGATAGGCCGGGTTGGTGAAGGTGTAGTCGCGCTGCACCTGCTGCGCGGTACGCACCTGCTCGCAGTAGCGCAAACGCCGCAGGCAGGCACGGGCTTGGTCGCCACCGCTACTGGCGTGGTACAGCACCTTGTCGGGGCCGAGATCATCTTCATCCAGCCAAAGCGCCTCATCATCTACGGGCTTTAGCGTGCCCCGGCTGAGCAACCCAAGCGATAGCAGGCGATCGGTAACGATCAGCGTGTGGTGCCTGGCGCAGTGCGCAAAGCGGTAGACGAAGCCCTCTTCAGCGGCAAGGCGATGGATGAAGTCGAGGTCGGTTTCCCCCGCCTGGACACAAAACTCACGCACCTGGTGCTCGGCGCTGCTATTGAACTCAAACCGGGCAATGCCCTGACGCTTGAACATCAGTTCAAGAATCTGCGGCACGGTTTTCTGCTGGAAGATGCGCCAGTTCGAACGCAAGCGGGCGCGGGCCAGTTGCGGCTCGACCAGGGCGTGGTAGCGCGTGCGACAGAAGCCGGTTTCACCCTGGCTGAAGGCACTGACCAAGCCATGCACATGACGCAGTGGCCGGTCTGCGCAATAAAGGGTGAATAGCGCAGGCTTGTCGAGCACCTGGCCGAAGTCGACATCACTGTCGTAACTGACAAGTTCAAGGTTCAGTAAAAATGGCTGGCTGATGGTTTCTTCCAGCTTGAATGAAACCACTTCGAACTCCGTGCGCCCGGCGAGCGCCTGAAATCCGAAGCGAAAGTCCGACTGTTTCATGAGTTGCTCTACCCGCCATCATGTTTACCGGCGAAAAACAACCACATCCTGGCTTTCTTCAAGATGAGTACGTCGAATGAAATTGCCCGTCGTCAACGCTCAAGCCGGCTAGATCCGTGGCATTGGCGGACTTGATCGATGACGACAGTGAGGATGAGGCAGTGACTGAAGAGCAACTTAAACCGTACCGCCCCGCCATGACAGGAACGATGGGTTTCATGCATTGACGATTTCGTAGGAAATTTCTTAACGCATCAACTTACAAAATTTTGCGCGCGCGAGTCCGATCGCTGAATCACCAAAAATTCAAGCCAGGAAAATAATAAAAACAGTTACTGAAAAGTTCGCGAAACAGCCACTTTCATTTTTCCTGAAATCACTCGGATTCCGAAATGCACCATTCTCTTGGAAGGCAATGACTCTGACACCCCTCCAGCGCACCAAAAAGGTGCGCAGCTATCCGTAATGGGGCAGCCCGCCTGCCCCTTCATCAACCGCTCCATCCCCTGCATTCACATCCAGTCACAACCGCCAACGTTTGCGTCTACTCCGCGGCACGACAATGGTGACCAGCGGGTCACATTTTTATCTCTTTCTCTCCTACACTCGGGTTTCGGCCCGCCATTTGCTCAACGGAAGAGTGACGAAAAAAAGTCGAACTTTACGGAACGCGGGCAGGTCAGGAACTAAGTAGGCCAAACGCAAAGGGACTTCCCAGCCTCGGCCCACACACCCCACCAGCCCAATCGCCTTCGGCGGGAATGCCGATCGCGCTGTGCCTGCGCGCACGAACCTGGGGCATGGAACGCACTACGCAGAAACCAGAAACAGAGAGAACCAACACGAAACATCGCCACGGGTGCCAGCACCCGGCCAAGCATAGGGACGGAGAGAAGTATGATCAGTGCCGCTGTCGAGCCTCACGTAGATTCATTCAACCCGGACAACCGCGAACCGCTCACCCCGGACTTCGCCGCGACAGGCAAGGCACCCGGCGCCCAGCGCCAGCACAACCGCAACAAGCGCAAGATATTGTTCGTGACCTCGGAAATCGCCGACCTGGTGAAGACCGGCGGCCTGGGCGACGTGTCCGCCGCCCTGCCCCGCGCCCTGGCGCACCTGCACGATGTGCGGGTGCTGATCCCCGGCTACCGCCAGGTGATGGAAAGCGACAACCCCATCCATATCGTCGGTGAACTGGGCGGCCACGCCGCCCTGCCGCCGTGCAAGATCGGGCGCATGGACATGGCCGACGGCCTGGTCATCTATGTGCTGATCTGCCCCGAACTGTATCAGCGCGACGGCACCCCCTATGGCGCCAACAACGGCCGCGACTGGCCCGACAACCACATCCGCTTCGCCCGCCTGGGCCTGGCCGCCGCCGAAATCGCCGCCGGCGAAGGCAGGATCCACTGGAAGCCCGAAGTGGTGCACGCCCACGACTGGCCCGCCGGCCTGGCGCCGGCCTACATGCACTGGCGCGGGCTGAGCACGCCCACCCTGTTCACCATCCACAACCTGGCCTACCAGGGCGTGTACAGCCGCGGCTGCAGCCCGGAGCTGGCAATCCCCGAACATGCCATGCAGCAGGAAGGCATGGAGTTCTACGGCAAGCTGTCGTTCCTCAAGGCCGGCCTGGCCTATTCCAGCCACATCACCACGGTCAGCGCCACCTATGCCCGGGAAATCACCACCCCGGAATTCGGCTGCGGCCTGGACGGCTTCCTCGCCAGCAAGGCGCAGCAAGGCCTGCTCGGCGGCATTCCCAACGGCATCGACGAAAGCTGGGACTCGGCTACCGACAAGCACCTGCAGCACAACTTCAGCATCAATGACTGGGAAGGCAAGGCGCGCAATGCCCAGGCAGTGCGCGAGCTGTTCAAACTGCAGCCCTCCGAAGGCCCGCTGTTCGCCGTGGTTTCGCGCCTGGTCTACCAGAAAGGCCTGGACCTTACCCTCGGTGTCGCCGACTACATCGTCGAGCAAGGTGGGCAGATCGCGATCATCGGCCGTGGCGAGCCCGAAGAAGAACAGGCCATGCGCGAGCTGGCGCTACGCCACCCGGGCCGCATCGGCGTGCGCATCGGCTTCAACGAAACCGACGCCCGGCGCATGTTCGCCGGCAGCGACTTCCTGCTGATGCCGTCACGCTACGAGCCGTGCGGCCTCAGCCAGATGTACGCGCAGCGCTTCGGTTCGTTGCCGGTGGCGCGCAACACCGGCGGCCTGGCCGACACCATCGAGTCCGGTGTCACCGGTTTCCTGTTCAATGAGTCCACTGTCGAGAGCTATCGCCAGGCCCTCAGCCGGGCCTTCTATGTCTACGGCAAGAAGGACCTGCTGAATGCCATGCGCTGCCTGTCGATGACCCAACCGTTCAACTGGTGCCAGGCCGTGGAACCCTACGCACGCCTGTACGAAGACCTGGTCAAGCAGGCGCAGCACAGCCACTACTGAGCGGGGAGCAGAAGATGCACAGGCATGGCGCACACCTGCTGGACGCCACGTCGGCGCGCTTCGCCCTCTGGGCCCCGGATGCGCGCAGCGTGAGCGTGGAACTGGAGCAACAGCCGGCCATCGAGCTGTTGCCCGATGATGATGGCTGGTACACCGGCGTGGCCCCGTGCCGGGCCGGGGACCGTTACCACTACCGTATCGACGGTGCACTGCAGGTGGCCGACCCGGCCTCGCGCTACCAGCCCGATGGCGTACAGGGGCCAAGCCAGGTGGTGGATGTGGCCGGCTATGCCTGGCAACACCCCTGGCAAGGCCGGCCCTGGCACGAGGCGGTCATCCAGGAGCTGCATGTCGGCTTGCTCGACGGCTACGTCGGGGTCGCCCGGCAACTGCCTCGCCTGGCCGAGCTGGGCATCAGCGCCATCGAACTGATGCCGCTGGGGCAGTTCCCCGGCGAGCGCAACTGGGGCTACGACGGCGTGCTGCCCTATGCGCCGCAAAACACCTATGGCAGCCCAGAGCAATTGTGTGAGCTGGTCGACCAGGCCCATGGCCTGGGGCTGATGGTGCTGGTCGATGTGGTGTACAACCATTTCGGCCCCGACGGCAATTACCTGCACCGGTACGCCAGCCCGTTCTTCCGCGACGACCGGCAGACGCCTTGGGGCGCAGCCATCGACTTCCGTCGCCCGCAGGTGCGCGAGTACTTCATCCAGAATGCCCTGATGTGGCTGTGCGACTACCGCTTCGATGGCCTGCGCCTGGACGCCGTGCACGCCATCGACCAGCCCGACTTCCTGATCGAGCTGGCACAAAGGGTACGCGCGGCAGTGGAGCCGGGCCGCCAGGTGTGGCTGGTACTGGAGAACGAGCACAACCAGGCCTTCCTGCTGGAACAAGGCTTCGACGCCCAGTGGAACGACGACGGCCACAATGCCCTGCACGTGCTGCTGACCGGCGAAACCGAAGGCTACTACGCCGACTACCAGCAGCGCCCCATCGACCAGTTGGCCCGCTGCCTTGGCGAAGGCTTCGTGTTCCAGGGCCAGGCCAACCGCCATGGCACGCCCCGCGGCGAGCCCAGCGGGCACCTGCCGCCCAGCGCCTTCGTGCTGTTCCTGCAGAACCACGACCAGGTCGGCAACCGCGCCCTCGGCGAGCGCCTGACCCGCCTGTGCCCGCCGCCGGCGCTGCGGGCGGCCACCGGCCTGTTGCTGCTGGCGCCGATGATCCCGCTGCTGTTCATGGGCGACGAAGACGGCAGCTGCCGGCCGTTCCTGTTCTTCACTGACTTCCATGACCAGCTGGCTGATGCCGTGCGTGAAGGCCGGCGCGGCGAGTTCGCCCATTTCGCCGCTTTCGCCGACCCCGAGCAGCGCCAACGCATCCCCGACCCCAACGCCGAACAGACCTTCGAGGCATCCCGCCCGCAGGCCTGGGAAGTGATCGCCGGCTGGCACGGGCTGTACCAGCAGTTGCTCGACTTGCGCCGCCGCCATGTGATCCCCCACCTGCCTGGCAGCCGCGCGCTAGGTGCCGAGGTGCTCGGCGACAAGGCACTGACCGCACGCTGGCGCCTGGGCGATGGCAACACCCTGCGCATTGACCTGAACCTGGACGCCAGCCCACAGGCGGTCGAGCTGCCCGCACCAGCCACCCGGCTGTTCGACAGCAGCGACGCCCGGCACCCCGATACTCATCTGGCCGCGTACAGCTGCGTGGTCAGCCTGCTTCCACCTGCCCAGGAGCGCCCATGAGCGAAACCGCCCTGCACCGTCTGGCGACCCGCGTCGGGCTGAGCCGCGACTGGATCGACGCCAACGCCCGGCCCCAGCGTGTCAGCGACGAGGTGCTGCGCAACATCCTTGCAGGCCTTGGCCACCCGGCCGCCGATGACGCCGCCATTGCCGCCAGCCTGCGCGCCGTCGACGCTGCCGAAGACAGTGAGCACCTGCCGCCGCTGCTGACCGCCGACCTCGGCCAGCCACTGCCACTGGCGCGCTACTTCAGCGCCGCCAGCGTCGCGCACTGCACCCTCGAAGACCACGCCTCACTCACCCTATGCCTCGACGACCAGGCTCGCCTGCCTGGTGAACTGCCCATCGGCTACCACCAGGTGGAAATCGACAGCCGCCGCTTCACCGTGGCCGTGGCCCCGCCACGCTGCCACAGCCTTGAGGACCGTGTGCCGCAGCCGCCACCGCGCTGCTGGGGCCTGGCGGTGCAGCTGTACAGCTTGCGCCGCCCCGGCGATGGCGGCTACGGCGACTGCCTGGCCCTGGAACAACTGGCCCGAGCGGCCGCCGAGCGCGGTGCCGATGCCCTGGCGATCAGCCCGATCCACGCCCTGTCGGCCATCGACCAGACGCACTACAGCCCCTACTCGCCCTCCAGCCGCCTGCTGCTCAATACCCTGTACGCCAGCCCGGCCGCGCTGCTGGGCGAGCGGGCTGTGCGCGTGGCCATCGAAGCTTGCGGCCTGGAGCAACAGCTGGAGGACCTGGAACAAGCCCCGCTGGTCGACTGGCCGCGTGCCGCCAGTGCCCGCCTGCGCCTGCTCGAAGCCCTGTACCTGGGCTTCAGCCAGGGCGAGCACCCGCTGCGCACGGACTTCGACAGCTTCCGCGAAGCCGGTGGCCAGGCCCTGGAGCACCACTGCCGCTTCGAGGTGCTGCAGGCGCAGGCCGTAGAGCATGGCCTGGGCGCCGACTGGCGCAACTGGCCCAAGGCCTGGCACGACCCTTACCACCCGGAAGTGGAGGCCTTCGCCAAAGCCTACCCGGCCAAGGTCGAGTTCCATGCCTTCTGCCAATGGCTGACCGAACGAGGCCTGCAACGCGCCCAGGAAGCGGCACGCGGCAACGGCATGGCGGTCGGCCTGATCGCTGACCTGGCGGTGGGCGCCGACGGTGCCGGCAGCCAGGCCTGGAGCCGCCAGGACGAGCTGCTGGCAGGCCTGAAAGTGGGCGCACCGCCTGACATCCTCAACCGTGCCGGCCAGGACTGGGGCATCTGCGCCTTCTCGCCCGAAGGCCTCAAACGTAACGGTTACCGCGCCTTCATCGAAATGCTGCGAGCCAATCTCGCCCACGCCGGCGGCCTGCGCATCGACCATGTCATGGGCCTGCGCCGGTTGTGGCTGATACCGCAGGGGAGCAAGCCCAGCGAAGGTGCCTACCTCAACTATCCGCTGGACGACCTGCTGCGCCTGCTGGCGCTGGAGTCGGTGCGCCACCAGGCGATCATCCTCGGCGAAGACCTGGGCACCGTGCCTGACGGCCTGCGCGAGCAACTGGCGGCCAAGGCCGTACTGGGCATGCGCGTGCTGCCCTTCGAGCAGACCCAGCCCGGCCATTTCAAGCCGATTCTCGACTGGCCGGACAACGCCCTGGCCACCACCGGCACCCACGATCTTGCGCCGCTGGCCGGCTGGCTGGAAAACCGCGACATCGACTGGAACCACCGCCTGCAACTGATCGACGCCGCCACCGAACTGCACTGGCGCCACGAACGGCAGAAGGAGCACGACGGCCTGCGCCGTACCCTGGAGGCCAACTACGGCTCGCTGCCGGACAACGACGCGCTGATCGATGCGGCCATCCGCTACGTCGGCCACACCCGCGCACCGTTGGTACTGGTGCCGCTGGAAGACCTGCTAGGCTGCGACGAGCAACCCAATCTGCCGGGCACCACCGCCGGCCACCCCAACTGGCGCCGACGCTTTGCCCGGCCGGTACGTGAGCTGCTCGACGACGAAGACGCAGCAAGGCGCCTGGAACTGCTGGCCCAGGCCCGCGAACAGGCCTGGGAGCGTGACCGATGAAAGCGCTGACCGCGACCCTGCGCCTGCAATTTCACAGTGACTTCACCCTCGATCACGCGGTGCCGCTGGTGCCGTACTTCGCCCAGTTGGGCATCAGCCACCTGTATGCGTCGCCTATCCTCAAGGCCCGCGCCGGCTCACGCCACGGCTACGATGTGGTCGACCCGACCTGCGTCAACCCCGAACTGGGCGGCGAGGCGGCGCTGCAACGGCTGGTCGCGGCCCTGCGCCAGCACGGCATGGGGCTGATCCTCGATACGGTGTCCAACCACATGGCCGTGGGCGGTGCCGACAACCCCTGGTGGCAGAGCCTGCTGGCCTGGGGCCGACGCAGCCCGTATGCGGAATTCTTCGACATCCAGTGGCACTCCAGCGACCCGCTGCTGGCCGGCCAGCTGCTGTTGCCGTTCCTCGCCAGCGACTATGGCGTGGCGCTGAAAAATGGCGAGATACCGCTTGAGTTCGACAAGCACCATGGGCGGCTGCAAATCGCCCATTACCAACACCGCTTCCCGATCTGCCCGGTCGACTATGGCTGGATTCTCGCCCTCAGCCCGGAACCGGCGCTCAAGGCCCTGGCCGAACGCTTCACTGCGTTGAACGCATCGGCCACGCCGCTGGCCGACGCCCTGCCGCTGCAAGCCGAACTGGCGCGCCTGGCAGGCGCAGGCGTCGACCTTGCGTCGGCCCTGGTGGCGTTCGACAGCCGTAGCGAGAATGGCTTCAAGCGCCTGCACCTGCTGCTGGAACGCCAGACCTACCGTCTGGCCAGCTGGCGCACCGCCGCCGACGACATCAATTGGCGGCGCTTCTTCGACATCAACGAACTGGGCGGCCTGCGGGTTGAACGCGCGGTGGTGTTCGAAGCCACCCACGCCAAGCTGTTCGAGCTGATCGAACGTGGCCTTGTGGACGGCCTGCGCATCGACCATATCGACGGCCTGGCCGACCCGCGCGGTTACTGCCGCAAGCTGCGCCGGCGGGTCGATGGCCTGCTGGCGCGGCGGCCGTTGCATGCAGCCCTGGAGCATTTCCCCATTTACGTGGAGAAGATCCTCGGCGCCAACGAGCACCTGCACCGCGACTGGCTTACCGATGGCACTACCGGCTATGAGTTCATGAACCAGGTCTCGCTGTTGCAGCACGACCCGGCGGGTGAAGCAGCGCTGACCGAGCTGTGGGCCAATGCAAGCGAACGCCCGGACTTCCCCGAGGAGGTGCGCCAGGCTCGCCACCTGGTGCTCAATGCCAGCCTGGCCGGCGACTGCGAGTCGGTGGCCCAGGCGCTGTTGCAGGTAGCGCGCAACGACCTGATGACCCGCGACCTGACCCTGGGCGCTATCCGTCGCGCCTTGCAGGCGCTGGTGGCGCATTACCCGGTGTACCGCACCTACTTCAATGCCTGCGGGCGCCCGGCAGAAGACGAAGGGTTTTTCCAGCAGGCCCTGGCCAATGCCCGCCAGGACCTCGGCGAAGCCGACTGGCCGCTGCTTGAGCACCTTGAACAATGGCTGGGCGGGCAAGCCTGGCGCAACCTGCCAGCGGGCCGGGCACGCAAGCAACTGCGCCACGCCTGCGTGCGCTTCCAGCAACTGACCGCGCCCAGCGCCGCCAAGGCCGTGGAAGACACCGCCTTCTACCGCAGCGCACGGCTGCTGTCGCGCAACGACGTGGGCTTCGACGCCGAGCGCTTCAGCGCCCCGCTCGAACACTTCCACAACGAGGCCCAGCGACGCCTGCGCGACTTCCCCGACAACCTGTTGGCCAGCGCCACCCATGACCACAAGCGCGGCGAAGACACCCGCGCGCGCCTGGCCGTGCTCAGTGAGCGCGGCCCGTGGCTGGCCAGCCGAATGGAACACTGGCGCGAACTGGCGACACCGTTGCGCACGCAACTGGACGACGGCCTGGCGCCCAGCCCCGGCGATGAGCTGATGCTGCTGCAGACCTTGCTGGGCAGCTGGCCACTGGACCTCGACCTGCACGACGACAACGCCCTGCGCCAGTACGCCGAACGCATTCGCCAGTGGCAGCAGAAGGCCCTGCGCGAGGCCAAGCTGCGCAGCAGCTGGAGCGCGCCGAACGAGGCCTACGAAGGCGCCTGCGCCCGCTACATCGACGGCCTGCTGCTGGACAGCGAGAACCAGCAGCTGCGCAAATCCCTGGCCGATGCCGCATACCTGCTGGCCTGCCCCGGTGCCCTCAACGGCCTGGTCCAGGCCCTGCTGCGCATGACCACGCCGGGCGTACCTGACCTGTACCAGGGCACCGAATACTGGGACTTCAGCCTGGTCGACCCGGACAACCGCCGCGCCGTGGACTACGCTTGCAGGCGTCGCACCCTGGACGATGCAACACCTGTAGCCGAACTGTTGGCGCACTGGCGCGACGGCCGCCTCAAACAGGCGCTGATCGCCCGGGTGCTGGACTGCCGCCAGGCCCACGCCGAGTTGTTCCGCCGGGGTGCCTACCTGCCGCTGAGCGTGCACGGCCGGCATGCCGACAAGGTGGTGGCCTTTGCCCGCCTGGGCGAAGGCGAGCGAGCCGTCATCATCGCGCCACGCCTGGCCAGTACCCTGCTGGCGGGTGCACCGATACCCCTGATCCCGGCACAGAACTGGGACGATACCCGAGTAAGCCTGCCGTTTGCCTTGTCGCCTGCCAACTCGACGGGACTTTTCCCCAGTGCTGCGGTCAGCTCTTCCAGGGAGCTGCTGTTGAGCGCCGTGCTGGCGGAGTTTCCGGTCAACCTGCTGATACAACAATCTTGAGCATCAGGAGCGTCATGATGAGTGTTGATGAAAAACGTATCCGCGAATTTGCCTACCAGATCTGGGAATCCGAGGGTAAGCCTGCCGGCCAGGAAGACCGCCATTGGGACATGGCCCGCAAGCTGGCCGAAGCCGAGGCACTGGCCCCCAAGGCGGCGCCGCGCAAGCGGGCGCCGGCCAAGCCCAAGGTAGCGGCTGAGCCGGTTGAGAAAGCCGTAGCGGTGAAGAAGCCCCGGGCGGTGAAAAAGCCGGCTGCCGGTTAAGCCTGTACCGGCCTCTTCGCGGGCTTGCCCGCTCCCACAGGTAGGCGCCAGGCCTGAGTGTGGCGCCGTACCTGTGGGAGCGGGCAAGCCCGCGAAGAGGCCGGTGCAGGACTGCACAGCTCCCCCTCCACCACGGCCATAGAGGACCGCCATGAGCCCCCGCACCCCGAAGAAAACCCGCTCGGTCGCCCCATCGCGCATCCGTGAAGGCCTGCCCTTCCCCCTCGGTGCCACCTGGGATGGCCTGGGGGTCAACTTTGCCCTGTTCTCGGCCAACGCCACCAAGGTCGAGCTGTGCCTGTTCGACTCCACTGGCGAACACGAAATCGAGCGCATCGAGCTGCCCGAATACACCGACGAGATCTACCACGGCTACCTGCCCGACGCGCACCCCGGGCTGATCTATGGCTACCGCGTGCACGGCCCCTACGAGCCAGAGAACGGCCACCGCTTCAACCCCAACAAACTGCTGATCGACCCGTATGCCAAGCAACTGGTCGGCAGCCTGCAATGGTCCGAAGCACTGTTCGGCTACACCATCGGCCACCCCGACGGCGACCTGTCGTTCGACGAACGCGACAGCGCGCCCTTCGTGCCTAAGTGCAAGGTGATCGACCCTGCCTTCACCTGGGGCCGCGACCAGCGCGTGCTGATCCCCTGGGAACGCACGATCATCTACGAGGCGCACACCCGTGGCATCAGCATGTGCCACCCGGCAGTACCGGAAAACCTGCGCGGCACCTTCGCCGGCCTGGCCAATGACGAGCTGCTCAGGCACATCAAGGAGCTGGGCGTTTCCAGCATCGAGCTGCTGCCGGTTCACGCCTTCGTCAACGACCAGCACTTGCTGGACAAGGGCCTGAACAACTACTGGGGCTACAACAGCATCGCCTTCTTCGCCCCCCACCCGCGCTACCTGGCCAGCGGCAAGATCGCCGAGTTCAAGGAAATGGTCGCGCACCTGCACGACGCCGGGCTGGAGGTAATCCTCGACGTGGTCTACAACCACACCGCCGAAGGCAACGAGCGCGGGCCAACGCTGTCGATGCGCGGCATCGACAACGCCTCGTACTACCGCCTGATGCCGGACGACAAGCGCTATTACATCAACGATTCCGGCACCGGCAACACCCTGGACCTGAGCCACCCCTGCGTGCTGCAGCTGGTCACCGACTCGCTGCGTTATTGGGCCGGCGAAATGCACGTGGACGGCTTCCGCTTCGACCTGGCGACCATTCTTGGCCGCTACCACGACGGCTACAGCGAACGCCACGGTTTCCTCGTCGCCTGCCGCCAGGACCCTATGCTGAGCCAGGTGAAACTGATCGCCGAGCCCTGGGACTGCGGCCCGGGCGGCTACCAGGTGGGCAACTTCGCCCCGGGCTGGGCAGAGTGGAACGACCGCTTCCGCGACACCGTGCGCGCCTTCTGGAAAGGTGACGAAGGCCAACTGGCCGACTTTGCCTCGCGCATGACCGCCTCGGGGGACATGTTCAACAACCGTGGCCGGCGCCCCTATGCCTCGGTCAATTTCGTCACCGCCCACGACGGTTTCACCTTGCGCGACCTGGTGTCCTACAACCACAAGCACAACGAAGACAACGACGAGAACAACCAGGACGGCACAGACAACAACCTGTCGTGGAACTGCGGTGTCGAGGGGCCAACCGACGACCCGGGCGTGAATGCCCTGCGCATGCGCCAGATGCGCAACTTCTTCGCTACCCTGCTGCTGGCCCAGGGCACGCCGATGATCGTCGCCGGTGACGAGTTCAGCCGCACCCAGCACGGCAACAACAATGCCTATTGCCAGGACAGCGAGATCGGCTGGGTGAACTGGGACCTGGACCAGGAGGGTGAAGAGCTGCTGGCCTTCGTCAAACGCCTGACCCGCCTGCGCCTGGCCTACCCGATACTGCGCCGCTCGCGCTTTCTGGTGGGCGACTACAATGAGGCAATCGGGGTCAAGGACGTGACCTGGCTGGCACCGGATGGCAACGAGATGAGCGTGGAGCAATGGGAAGACCCGCACGGGCGATGCCTGGGCATGTTGATCGATGGCCGCGCGCAGGTCAGTGGCATTGCCCGGCCAGGCGCCGAGGCCACCGTGCTGCTGATCGTCAATGCCCACCATGACATCGTACCGTTCGAGTTGCCGACGGTACCCGATGGGGATTACTGGAGCTGCCTGGTCGACACCGACCGGCCGGAGCTGCGCAAGGGGCAGCATCTGCAGTTCGACAGCACCTTCGAGGTCAAGGGGCGGTCGTTGCTGCTGATGGTGTTGCAGCGTGATGAGGAGTGAACCTGAACCGCTGGTATGTGTCCCTTTTGCAGGAGCGGCGCAAACCCGTTGACCGAGGAGTAACCGTGAACCCCGAAGCCGGCAGTAAAGGTTTCGCCAGCGACAACCAGGCCCCGGCCGTGAAGCGGCTGCGGGTGCTGACGGTGAATACCCACAAGGGCTTCACCGCCTTCAACCGGCGCTTCATCCTGCCGGAACTGCGCGAGGCGGTGCGCAGTACCCAGGCCGACATCGTCTTCCTCCAGGAGGTGCTCGGCAGCCACGACCGCCACGCCGCGCGCTACCCCGGCTGGCCGCAGACCTCGCAGTACGAGTTCCTCGCCGACAGCATGTGGAGCGACTTCGCCTACGGCCGCAACGCGGTCTACCCCGACGGCCACCACGGCAACGCGCTGCTGTCCAGATACCCGATCATCGAACACCGCAACCTCGACGTGTCGATCACCGGCCCCGAACGTCGTGGCCTGCTGCACTGCATCCTCGACGTCCCCGGCCAGCGCCAGGTACATGCCATCTGCGTGCACCTGTCGTTACTGGAAAGCCACCGCCAGAAGCAGCTGCAACTGCTGCGCAAGCTGCTCGAGTCCTTGCCCGCCGATGCCCCGGTGATCATCGCCGGCGATTTCAACGACTGGAAATCCCACGGCAACCGCACCCTGGGCCTGCAGCATGACCTGCACGAGGCCTTCGAGCGCCACCATGGCCACCTGGCCCGCACCTACCCTGCGCGCCTGCCGCTGCTGCGCCTGGACCGCGTCTACCTGCGCAACGCCGAAAGCCATGGGCCGCGGATTCTGGGGCACAAACCTTGGTCGCACCTGTCGGACCACCTTCCGTTGGCGGTCGAGGTCAGGCTCTAGCAATCATTTTTCATAGTCACCACACGGCAAATAGCGAACCCCGCTATAGCCCTCTGTTTTACCCGGAAAATCAATTGGTTGAGCCACGCCACGGAACATGAACACTTCCTTCACGCTTTCTTGACGCAAGCGGCGCCCTCTCCTTAGCTGAACATATCAAGCAGTAATGATCTCGCGCCGGGCCTCTAGCTCGCGCCTTCGTGCGCGCTGGCGAAAGCCGGGCGTGCTGGTTTGGGTCGCCCACTGTTTTTGCCGTACAGCTCGTGACAACAGGCCAGGTCCTAGGGCTGTAACACAAAAACAAAGGAGATCCGCCATGAAAAGCACCTCGAATCCCTTGCGCTTCGACAGCATTTTCTACGCGGTTTCCACGTCGCTGCTTCTGGCAACCCCGGTGGAAACTATCGCGTATGAATTGCAGGACGACCCGGCCTCGCCCGGCTTCCTGCAACAACCGGCAGTACCACAGTTGTCGCTCGACCCGATCAGCGCCAGTGGCTTGAGTCTCGGTACCTTGACTGCGTTTTCGCAGAAGATGAGCGAGCGCCATGGGCAGGCTGCACCGGACCTTGTCGCCAGCCAGTGGGCGCAGTTCTTTCCGATCGCGCCAGGCAAGGGTGCGCAACCACCAGACCAGCTGGAGGCACCCAGCCAGCAACTGATGATCGGCCCGGACCTGTTTGTGCGTGAAACTGCAGCGGGCAATGTGCACCGCGCGGGGATTTTCGTCGGGCACAACAACCTGCAGACCAACTTCAACGGCACGCGCCGGCTGCTGGGCGACAAGCAGCGCAACGCGGTGAACCTGAGCGGGGAAAGCCTGGGGGTGTACTGGAGCATGACCCATGAGCAGGGCTGGCACCTGGATGCCGTGGCCATGGGCTCGCGCATCGACGTCAATGGCCGTGGCGAGAACGGCCAGCGGCTGGACGACAGCGGCCACGCGGTGTCCTTCTCGCTGGAGGGGGGCATCCCCATCGGCCTGGGGGGCGGCTGGGTGATCGAGCCGCAGGCGCAGTTGATCAACCAGCAGTTCTTCCCCGGCAGCCGGGCGCAGGAAGAGACCTTGCAGGCCTTCGACAGCCAGCCGAGCTGGAGCGGCCGGGTGGGTGCCAGGCTGTCCGGACGCTATGAGGTACGCGGCATGCCGATCGAGCCCTATGTGCGGACCAACGTGTGGTATGACTTCAGCAATGCCGAGGAGGTGAAGCTGGACCAGGTCGACAAGATCTCCAGCTCGCGCTACTCGACCACGGTGGAACTGGGGTTGGGGCTGGTGGCGCGGGTGACGCCCACGGTGGCGCTGTTTGTCAGTGCCGATTACAGCAGTGACGTGGACGACAATGACCTGAACGGGTTGATTGGCAGCCTTGGGGTGCGGATGCGGTGGTAGGCAGGTTCGGCCCTTTCGCGGGTGAACCCGCTCCCACAAGGACCGCACAGGGTCTGAAGCTTGTGCAATTCCTGTGGGAGCGGGTTTACCCGCGAAGAGGCCAGTACTGGCAACACATCAGGCTGGTTTCATTATCAGAACCCCAAGTGGCGGCAGGTTCAGGGCCAGCGACTGCGGCTGCCCATGGCTGGCTATCTCGTCACTCTCCACCACCCCCAGGTTGCCGACATTGGACCCGGCATACAGCTCTGCATCACTGTTCAACAGCTCCTGCCAGCGCTCGCCGAACGGCACGCCAATGCGATAGCCCTCGCGCGGCACCGGCGTAAAGTTGGCCACCACCAGCACCGGCTCGCCATTGCTGCTCCAGCGCAGCCAGGCATACACGCTGTTCTGCGCATCGTCACCAATCAACCACTGGAAACCCTGCGGCTGGCAATCCTGCTCGTGCAGCGCCGGCACTTCGCGGTACAGGCGGTTGAGGTCGCCCACCAGGCGCTGTACCCCCTGGTGCTCAGGGTACTGCAGCAGGTACCAGTCCAGCTCGCCATCGTGGTCCCACTCACGCCACTGGCCGAACTCGCAGCCCATGAACAGCAGCTTCTTGCCCGGATGCGCCCACATGAAGGTGAGGTAGGCACGCAGGTTGGCGAACTTCTGCCAGCGGTCGCCGGGCATCTTGTCGATCAGCGAGTGCTTGCCGTGCACCACTTCGTCGTGGGAGATGGGCAGGATGAAGTGCTCGGAATAGGCATAGATCAGCCCGAAGCTCATCTCGTTGTGGTGGTAGGTACGGTGCACCGGGTCGTTCTGGATGTAATGCAAGGTGTCATGCATCCAGCCCATGTTCCACTTGTAGGCAAAGCCCAGGCCGCCCTGCTGGGTCGGCTGGCTGACGCCGGGCCAGGCGGTGGACTCCTCGGCGATGATCAGCGCGCCCGGGGCCTCGTGGGCCGCCACGCCGTTGAGGTGGCGGATGAAGTCGATGGCCTCCAGGTTCTCGCGCCCGCCGTGGCGGTTGGGCACCCATTCGCCGGCTTTGCGTGAATAGTCGCGGTACAGCATCGAGGCCACCGCATCGACGCGCAGGCCGTCGATGTGGAAGTGCTTCAGCCAGTGCAGCGCCGAGGCCATCATGAAGCCGCGCACTTCGTTGCGGCCAAGGTTGTAGATCAGCGTGTTCCAGTCCTGGTGGTAGCCCTCCAGGGGGTTGTCGTATTCGTACAGGGCGGTGCCGTCGAAACGCGCCAGGCCGTGTTCGTCAGTGGGGAAATGCGCCGGCACCCAGTCGAGCAGCACGCCAATGCCGCCCTGGTGGCAGGCGTCGACGAAGGCGGCGAAGTCCTCGGCGCTGCCGTAGCGCGAGGTGGGCGCGAACAGCGACAGCGGCTGGTAACCCCAGGAGCCGCCGAACGGGTGCTCCATGATCGGCAGCAGTTCGATGTGGGTGAAGCCCAGCTCCTGAACGTACGGCACCAGGCGCTCGGCCAGCTCGCGCCAGTTGTAATAGCGCCCGACTTCGCCCGCCTCATCCAGCTCGCAGCGCCAGGAACCGGGGTGCAGCTCGTAGATCGACAGCGGCGCGTTGTAGGCATGGCGCTGCGCGCGTTGCGCCATCCAGTCGTGGTCTTGCCAACCGTGGCTGAGCGCCCCGGCAACCTTGGAGGCGGTGCTCGGCGGCAGTTCGGTGGCGCGCGCCAGCGGGTCGGCTTTCAGGGGCAGTATGCCGTCCTTGCCCAGCACTTCGAACTTGTAGGTTTCGCCCACGCCCAGGCGCGGCACGAACAACTCCCACACCCCGGCGCTATGGCGCAGGCGCATGGGGTGGCGGCGGCCGTCCCAGTTGTTGAAATCGCCCACCACCGACACCCGACGCGCGTTCGGCGCCCACACCGAAAAGCACACGCCGTCGATACCATCGACCTGGATCGGCTGGGCACCAAAGCGCCCCGACAGGTCGCGGTGGTTGCCTTCGGCGAACAGGTACAGGTCCATGTCGCCCAGTTGCGGGCCGAAGCTGTAGGGGTCTTCGGTGACCTGCTCGCCGCCGGCCCAGCCGATCTGCAGCAGGTACGGGTGTGCTTCATCGAGGTGCGCGGTGAACAAACCGGGCAGGCTGCCCTGCTCCATTTCGGTGAGGATGCGCCCGTCATGCCGGGCCAGCATGCGCACATTCAGGGCATTGGGCAGGAAGACGCGGACCACCTGCCCGCCCGTACCGTCGCCGTGGGGGCCTAGTACCGCAAATGGATCGGCGTGCTCGGCGCGGGCCAGGGCGTCCAGGTCCCGTTGCCGAAGGCCGCCGTTTTCACGCGTGGTTGCATTCATCTATGACTCTCCCCAGGTACTGATCAGTCCATGCAGGCCATGCAAGGGCACGGCCAACCAACTCGGACGGTTCTCGGCTTCGTATGTGATTTCGTAGGCGGCTTTCTCCACGCAGAACAGCTCCAGTGCGGCACGCTCGCCCTCGGCCTGCTGCCAGGCGTGGGGCATGGCTGCAGTGGCCAGGCCATAGGCTTCGACAAAGGCATGCCGCGACTGGTGCAGGTACTGCCGGGCAACACGTTGCCGGGCCTGGCGGGCCGGACCGGAAAGGTCGACCGCAGACGCATTGCGCAAGATCATGGCAGCAGCATAGTCGAAGGATCGCAGCACGCCGCTGACATCCTTGTACGGGCTGTGTTTTGCCCGGCGCTCTTGCAGCGGCCGGGCCGGCTCACCTTCGAAATCGATGAGGTAGGCATCGCCCTGCACCACCAGCACCTGGCCCAGGTGCAGGTCGCCGTGCACGCGCATCAGCAGGCCGCCCTGGGCCTGGCGGGCCAGGTTGGCAATGTGCTGGGCCAAGCCGTCGCGCTGTTGCTGCAAATCGTCGACCAGCGCCTGGCTGTCGCTGTCGAGGCAGTCGCGGTGCTGCGCCAGCAGGTCGAGGGCATGGGCAAGTTCGGCACTGATCTGCGCACTCCAGCGTTCGCTGTCGTCGGCATCGCTTGGGCGCGGCTGGAAAGCCTCGTCATTGGTCGGTGCGGCCAGCAGCAGGTGCATCTCGCCCAGGCGCTGGCCGAGCAAGGCGGCAAAGCCGGTGAGTTCGGCCAGTGCGTCAGTGTGCGCCTCGGCGTCCAGGCTGGAAGGCTCCATCTGGTCGCGGATGGCCCGCTCCAGGGTGTTCTGGGTCCAGGCCCAGGCATCACCCTGGTTGCTCAGGTAGCCCTGGGCGATCATCAGCAAGTGTGGCACCCCCTGCTCGTCCAGCCGGCTGACCCAGCCCAGCAATGGCGAAATATTGGCAAAGCCTGCGGCGGTCAGATAGGCACTCATTTCCAGCTCCGGGTGCACACCCGGGTTGACCCGGCGGATCAGCTTGAGCACCACATGGTCGCCGATCACCACCGAGCTGTTGGACTGCTCGGCGCTGAGGTAGCGCACTGTACTTTCGTCGTTCAACGCCAGGCTCGCCAACTGCTGCGTGCTTTCGAAGCGCAGCTCGCCCTCGCCGTTGCCACAAGGCAGTTGCATGCCCTCCTCACAGGCACGCAGCACTGCGCGGATGAACGGTTCGAGCACAAAGGCGTCTGTGATCAGGCCAACCTGATGGGCGCGGCGCACCCGCGACAGGGCGAGCTGCTGCGGCAGCGCGGTGTTGATCTGTTCTTCGGGCAGCAGGCCGAACGGCAGTTGGTAGCGGTTGGCCACGCCGTCGCTGAGCACTTCGATTTCACCGAGCAGTACTGGCGTGGTGGCCGTGCCGAAGCGCACGCCGTAGCACAGACGCACCGCGTCGATCGGCCCTTCCTTGCCGGCGAACCAGCGCCGCTTGGGCAGGTACTGCGGCAGGATGGCGTTTTGCAGGGTATCGCTGGCTGGGGCTTCCAGCAGTTCTTCCATGCGTTTGCGCAGCACCAGCGTGGTCAATTCGGGTAACCCCTCGGTGGCCTGGATGTGCCAGCTGGGCATGCGGTCGTGGGAGGCCAGCAGGAACCAGTAGAAGGCATAGGGTGGCAAGGTCAGCAGGAACGGCAGTTGGCCGATCGGCGGGAAGGCGCTGCCGCCGAGCATCTCCACCGGTACTTTGTCGGCGTATTGTGACAATTCCAGTTCAGCCGCCTGGGCGGCGCGGGAGACGTTGGCCACGCACAGGATGACCTCGGTGTTGCCCTCGGCGTCGGTGTACTCGCGCAGGTAGGCGAGGATGCGCCGGTTGTTCGGCGTGAGGGTGCGCAGGCTGCCGCGGCCGAAGGCCTTCTGCTGCTTGCGCACCGCCAGCATGCGCCGGGTCCAGTTGAGCAGCGAGTGCGGGTCGTTGGCCTGGGCCTCGACGTTGACGGTCTGGTAACCGTACAGCGGGTCCATGATCGGCGGCAGCACCAGCCGCTGCGGGTCGGCGCGGGAGAAACCGCCGTTGCGGTCCGGTGACCACTGCATGGGCGTGCGCACGCCGTCGCGGTCGCCCAGGTAGATGTTGTCGCCCATGCCCAGTTCGTCGCCGTAGTACAGCGTGGGGGTGCCGGGCATCGACAGCAGCAGGCTGGTGAGCAGTTCGATGCGTCGGCGGTCACGCTGCAGCAACGGCGCCAGGCGCCGACGGATGCCCAGGTTGATGCGCGCGCGGCGGTCTTCGGCGTAGTAGTTCCACAGGTAATCGCGCTCGCGGTCGGTGACCATTTCCAGGGTCAGCTCATCGTGGTTGCGCAGGAAGATCGCCCATTGGCAGTTGGCGGGGATTTCCGGGGTCTGGCGCAGGATATCGGTGATCGGGAAGCGGTCCTCCATGGCCAGGGCCATGTACATGCGCGGCATCAACGGGAAGTGGAAAGCCATGTGGCATTCGTCACCCTCGCCTTCGCCGAAGTACGGGCGGGTGTCCTCGGGCCATTGGTTGGCCTCGGCCAGCAGCATGCGGTCGGGGTAATTGGCGTCGATTTCGGCGCGGATCGCCTTGAGCACGTCGTGGGTTTCGGCGAGGTTCTCGTTGTTGGTGCCATCGCGCTCGATCAGGTAGGGGATGGCGTCCAGGCGCAGGCCATCGACCCCCAGGTCGAGCCAGAAGCGCATCACCCCGATCACGGCCTTGAGCACTTGCGGGTTGTCGAAGTTGAGGTCGGGCTGGTGCGAGTAGAAGCGGTGCCAGAAGTACTGGCCGGCGACCGGGTCCCAGGTCCAGTTGGACTTCTCGGTGTCGAGGAAGATGATACGCGTGCCGTCGTACTTCTGGTCGTCATCCGACCACACGTAGAAGTCCCGCGCCTTGCTGCCGCGCTTGGCATGGCGGGCGCGCTGGAACCAGGGGTGCTGGTCGCTGGTGTGGTTGATGACCAGCTCGGTGATGACCCGCAGGCCGCGTTTGTGCGCCTCGGCGATGAAGCGGCGGGCATCGGCGAGGTTGCCGTAGTCGGGGTGCACGGCCTTGTATTCGGCGATGTCGTAGCCGTCGTCGCGGCGTGGCGAGGGATAGAACGGCAGCAGCCACAGGGTGTTGACGCCCAGCTCAGCGATGTAGTCGAGCTTGCTGATCAGGCCGGCGAAATCGCCGATGCCATCGTTGTTCGAATCGAAGAACGACTTGATGTGCAGCTGGTAGATGACGGCGTCCTTGTACCACAGCGGGTCGTCGATGAAGGCTGCCGGGCGGGAACGCTTGGCCATATGCGACTCCTTTCAATTCCAGGTTGCTCTGGCCCCAATGCACAAGCAACTGACGTGACACGAACCCTGTGGGAGCGGGTTTACCCGCGAACACCGGCGAAGCCGGTGCCATGCTCCGCGGCGCCTGCTTCGCGGGTAAACCCGCTCCCACAGCGGATGGCGTGTACCTTGTTAACGGGCCTTTTCGATGCGCCAGATGCCGAACGGCAAATGCCAAGGCTCGATGCGCATCCATTGGGTCTTGCCGTACCACGACCAACGGTGGCCGTTCATCAGGTCTTCACCCTGGGTTTCGGCGTTGTCGTCCAGCCCCAGCTCCCAAAGCGGCAATTCGAAATGCGCCTCCTGGGCGTTGTGCGGATCGAGGCTCACCGCGATCAGGATGTAGTTGTCGCGCTCCGGCGTGCGCTTGGCGAAGTACAGGATGTTGTCGTTCCAGCAGTTGAAGAACGCCACGCCCAGGTGAGTCTGCAAGGCGCGGTTCTGTCGGCGGATGCGGTTGAGCTGGGCGATTTCGGCAATGATGTTGCCGGGCTGGCTGAAATCGCGCGGGCGAATTTCATACTTCTCCGAATCCAGGTACTCCTCCTTGCCCGGCAGTGGCGTGCCTTCGCACAGCTCGAAGCCCGAGTACATGCCCCACAGCCCCGACCCCATGGTGGCCAGCGCCGCGCGGATGAGGAAGCCGGCACGGCCGGAGGTGTGCAGAAAGTACGGGTTTATATCCGGCGTATTGACGAAGAAGTTGGGCCGGTAGCACTGGCTCCACGGCGGCTGGTTAAGCTGCTCGAAGTACTCGCGCAGCTCCTGTTTGTGATTGCGCCAGGTGAAGTAGGTGTAGCTTTGCGCATAACCAACCTTGCCCAGGCGCGCCATCATCGCCGGCCGGGTGAACGCCTCGGCAAGGAAAATCACCTCGGGGTGCTGGCTGCGCACATTGGCGATCAGCCATTGCCAGAACGGCAGTGGCTTGGTGTGCGGGTTGTCGACGCGGAAGGTTTTCACCCCTTCTTCGACCCAGCCGACCACCACGTCACGCAGGGCCAGCCACAGCGAGGGCACGGCGTCGGGTGCGTAGAAATCGACGTTGACGATGTCCTGGTACTTCTTCGGCGGGTTCTCGGCATAGCGGATGGTGCCGTCCGGGCGCCAGCTGAACCAGCCAGGGTGTTCCTTCAGCCAGGGGTGATCCTGGGAGCACTGGATGGCGAAGTCGAGGGCGATTTCCAGGCCATGTTCGGCCGCCGCGGCCACCAGGCGGCGGAAGTCGTCGCGGCTGCCCAGTTGCGGGTGGATTGCCTCGTGGCCGCCTTCCGGGCTGCCGATGGCATACGGACTGCCCGGGTCGCCGGGCTCGGCTTTCAGGGCATTGTTACGGCCCTTGCGGTGTTGCATGCCAATGGGATGAATGGGCGGGAAGTACAGCACGTCGAAGCCCATGTCGCGGATCATCGGCAGGCGCTCGTGCACATCATTGAAGGTGCCGTGGCGCTCGGGGCTGTCGGTGATCGAGCGCGGGAACAGCTCGTACCAGCTGGCGAACTGCGCTGCCGGGCGGTCGACATCGACGGGGAATTCACGGCTGCGGGCCAGGTAGCTGCGGTGCTCGGCATCGCTCATCAGGCGCGCGGTGGCCGGGTCGAGAAACAGCGCCACCTGGTCGTCGGCATCCAGGGTGGAAAGGCGCTGCTGGATGGCCTGAAGTTCCTCGCGCAGGGCACCGTCGCACAACTCGATGCCCTTGCCCAGCATCAACCGGCCTTCCTCCAGCTCCAACCTGACCTCGACACCGGCGTGGTACTTCTTCTCCAGGTCGTGACAATAGGTGGCGAACGGGTCGATCCAGGCCTCGATGCTGAACAGGTGCGGGCCCAGTTCGGTGGGGGTGAACTCGGCCAGCCACAGGTCGTTGCCCGGCGAATGCATGGGCACGCAATGCCAGCGCCGGCTGTGGGCCTGGCGCCAGTTGAGCATCACCGCCAGGCGGTCGTGGCCGTCGCTGTAGACCTTGCTGCTGACCGCCACTGGTTGGCCACTGATGGCCTTGGTGGCGAAGGTACCGGCTTCGAGCACGGGTTGGGTGTCTTCGATCACGATGCGTGGCGCCAGCAGCGCCTGGGACAGGCTGATGGCCTGGTCCGGGTGATCGTTGGCCATGGGCACGCTTTCGAAGGGCTCGTTTCGTGACATCGGACCTTGCTCCCTCAGGCTGGTAGCGGTAAGGGTTCAGAGCCGGGCACAGGCGTGGGGTTCAATAAAATTGAGCGAACGGCAGCTGCCAGGAGTCGAAGCCTGCAGCACCTCTTCAATTACCCATGCGAGGTCAGGCCATGAACATTCCCATTCCACCGGAGACACCCGACCCCAACATCGACGACCCCAGCCTGCCGCCGACCGTGCCGGAGGAAGCCCCGGACGAGCTGCCGATCAAGCCGACCGTGCCGCCGACGGTGGGCGACCCGCCCAACCAGGAGCCACCGGTAGAGGCTTAAGGGTAGACCAGGATTCTGTGCTGGCAGGGCCGGCCTCTTCGCGGGTAAACCCGCTCCCACAGGTACAGCACCAACCTCGAAGGCTGTGCAATACCTGTGGGAGCGGGTTTACCCGCGAAAGGGCCGGCGGACCTGGCCGATCAACCGGCAGATACAGCCGAGATCTCCGCCACACTGATCTCCCGCATGCGGAACTTCTGCACCTTGCCGGTCACCGTCATCGGGTACTCGTCGACGAAGCGGATATGCCGCGGCACCTTGAAATGCGCAATGCGCGCCTTGCACCAGCCCTGCAGTTCCTCGACCGTGGCACTGTGCCCCGGGTGCAGCTTGATCCAGGCGACGATCTCCTCGCCATAACGGCTGCACGGAATGCCGATCACCTGCGCATCGGCCACCGCCGGGTGGGTGTAGAAGAACTCTTCCAGCTCACGCGGGTAGATGTTCTCGCCGCCGCGAATGATCATGTCCTTGTTGCGCCCGACAATACGTACGTAGCCGTGCTCGTCCATCACCGCCAGGTCGCCCGAGTGCATCCAGCCGGCCGGGTCGATGGCATCCGCCGTGGCCTGGGGGTTGTCCCAGTAGCCGAGCATCACGCTGTAGCCGCGGGTGCACAGCTCGCCGATCTCGCCGCGCGGGACGATGCAGCCGTCGGCGTCCACCAGCTTGTTCTCCAGCTGCGGCTGGGTGCGACCCACGGTGGTCACGCGCAGTTCCAGGCCGTCGTCCGGGCCGGTCTGCAGCGACACCGGGCTGGTTTCGGTCATGCCGTAGGCGATCTGCACTTCGGCCATGTGCATCTGGTCGATGACCCGGCGCATCACCTCGATCGGGCAGGTGGCGCCGGCCATGATGCCGCTGCGCAGGGTCGACAGGTCCATTTGCGCACGCGCGGGGTGGTCGAGCATGGCGATGAACATGGTCGGCACACCATAAAGGATGCTGGCGCGCTCTTCGGCCACGGCGCGCAGGGTGAGCTCGGCGTCGAAGGCGTCGTTGGGGTAGATCATGGTGCTGCCATGGGTGATGCAGCCGAGGTTGGCCATGACCATGCCGAAGCAGTGGTACAGCGGCACCGGGATCACCATGCGGTCACGTGCGGTCAGGCCCAGGCTTTCGCCGACCATGAAGCCGTTGTTGAGGATGTTGTAGTGGCTGAGCGTGGCGCCCTTCGGCGCGCCAGTGGTGCCGGAGGTGTACTGGATGTTCACCGGCTGGTCGAACTGCAGGCTTTGCTGGCGCGCCGCGCAGGCCTCGACGGAGGTCTGCCCTGCCCGCTCGGCCAGCGCTTGCCAAGGCAGGAAGCCTGCCGGCGGGTTGGCGGCCAGGCTGACCACACCGCGCAGGTCGGGCAGGCGTTCACTGACCATTTCACCCGGGGTGGCGCTGGCCAGTTCGGGTGCCAGTTCCTGGACCATGGCGTGGTAGTCGGACGTCTTGAAGGCATCGGCACACACCAGCCAGCGGCAGCCGGACTGGCGCAGCACGTATTCCAGCTCGCCCACGCGGTAGGCCGGGTTGATGTTGACCAGGATGGCACCGACCTTGGCGCTGGCCAGCTGCAGGATGCACCACTGGGCGCAGTTGGGCGACCAGATGCCGACCCGATCGCCGGTGTTCACGCCCAAGGCCATCAAGGCACGGGCATGTACCTCGACCTGCTCGGCCAGCTGCCGCCAGCTGTAGCGCAGGCCCTGGTGACGCGACACCAGTGCCTCGCCATCGGCAAAACGGGCCACGGTGGCATCGAAGGCCTGGCCGATGGTCTGGGTCAGCAAGGCTTGGTCCTGGCGACCGCGGGTATAGCTTGGTTGACTCATGGGTGTCCCTTCTTGTGGTTGTTCTGGGCACGACTGAAGCAAGCGGGAATACTCTGGCGCAGATTTACGTTTACGTAAAGGTGATGAGTCGATTGACAGTGAGCGCATGCAGGTTTACGTTAACGTAAAGGTGAAAACGACATCGGGTTTGTCGGCGTATCACCGACCCTGTGGGAGCGGGTTTACCCGCGAATGCGATCATCCAGGCAATGACGGTGGCCCTGCTGACGCATTCGCGGGTAAACCCGCTCCCACAGGGCCGGTGGATAGCCCTTGAGCTACGGTGTTACCCAATTTCAAGAACAAGAAGGTGCCCCAGCATGCATTACCCCACCCTGAACTTCGCCCTGGGCGAAACCATCGACATGCTCCGCGACCAGGTGCGCACCTTCGTCGCCGCCGAACTGGCCCCGCGCGCCGCGCAAATCGACCACGACAACCTGTTCCCGGCCGACATGTGGCGCAAGTTCGGCGACATGGGCCTGCTGGGCATCACCGTGCCGGAAGAATATGGCGGTGCCGGCCTGGGCTACCTGGCCCACGTGGTGTCGATGGAAGAAATCAGCCGTGGCTCGGCCTCGGTGGCCCTGTCCTACGGCGCCCACTCCAACCTCTGCGTCAACCAGATCAACCGCAACGGCAGCCACGAGCAGAAGCTCAAGTACCTGCCCAAGCTGATCAGCGGCGAGCACATCGGCGCCCTGGCCATGAGCGAGCCCAACGCCGGCTCCGACGTGGTGTCGATGAAGCTGCGCGCGGAAAAGCGCGGCGACCACTACGTGCTCAACGGCAGCAAGACCTGGATCACCAACGGCCCCGACGCCAACACCTACGTGATCTACGCCAAGACCGACCTGGACAAGGGCGCGCATGGCATCACCGCGTTCATCGTCGAGCGTGACTGGAAAGGCTTCAGCCGCAGCAACAAGTTCGACAAGCTGGGCATGCGCGGCTCCAACACCTGCGAGCTGTTCTTCGACGGCGTCGAAGTGCCGGAAGAAAACATCCTCGGCCAGCTCAACGGCGGCGTGCGCGTGCTGATGAGCGGCCTGGACTACGAGCGCGTGGTGCTGTCCGGCGGCCCGACCGGCATCATGCAAAGCTGCATGGACCTGGTGGTGCCCTACATCCACGACCGCAAGCAGTTCGGCCAGAGCATCGGCGAGTTCCAGCTGATCCAGGGCAAGATCGCCGACATGTACACCCAGCTCAACGCCAGCCGCGCCTACCTGTATGCCGTGGCCCAGGCCTGCGACCGTGGCGAGACCACCCGCAAGGATGCCGCCGGGGTGATCCTGTACACCGCCGAACGCGCCACGCAAATGGCCCTGGAGGCGATCCAGATTCTGGGTGGCAACGGCTATATCAACGAATTCCCGGCAGGCCGCCTGCTGCGCGACGCCAAGCTGTACGAGATCGGTGCCGGCACCAGCGAAATCCGCCGGATGCTGATCGGCCGCGAACTGTTCAACGAAACCCGCTGAGCACAGGGGACGCGCGCACATGGCTACCTTGCACACCCAGATCAACCCGCGTTCGGCGGAGTTCGCCGGCAACAGCGCGGCCATGCTCGAACAGGTCCAGGCCCTGCGCGGCCTGCTCGCCCAGGTGGCCCAGGGCGGTGGGCCCAAGGCCCAGGAGCGGCACACTTCGCGCGGCAAGCTGCTGCCGCGCGAGCGCATCGACCGCCTGCTGGACCCGGGCTCGCCGTTCCTCGAAATCGGCCAACTGGCCGCCCATGAGGTATATGGCGAAGACGTGCCTGCTGCGGGCGTAATCGCCGGCATCGGCCGCGTCGAAGGCGTGGAATGCATGATCGTGGCCAACGACGCCACGGTCAAAGGCGGCTCCTACTACCCGCTGACGGTGAAGAAGCACCTGCGTGCGCAGACCATCGCCCTGCAGAACCGCCTGCCGTGCATCTACCTGGTGGACTCCGGCGGCGCCAACCTGCCACGCCAGGATGAAGTGTTCCCCGACCGCGAGCACTTCGGGCGGATCTTCTTCAACCAGGCCAACATGAGCGCATTGGGCATTCCGCAGATTGCCGTGGTGATGGGCTCGTGCACCGCCGGCGGTGCCTACGTGCCAGCGATGGCCGACGAAGCGATCATGGTGCGCCAGCAAGCGACCATCTTCCTCGCCGGCCCACCCTTGGTAAAGGCCGCCACCGGTGAAGTGGTGAGTGCCGAAGACCTTGGCGGCGCCGATGTGCACTGCCGCACCAGCGGCGTGGCCGACCACTACGCCGACAACGACGAACACGCCCTGGCACTGGCCCGACGCAGCGTGGCCAACCTCAACTGGCACAAGCTGGGCAAGCTGCAGCGCCAGGCCCCGGTGGCCCCCCTGTACGCCGCCGACGAGCTGTACGGCGTGGTGCCGGCCGATGCCAAGCAACCGTTCGACGTGCGCGAGGTGATCGCGCGCCTGGTCGACGGCTCGGTGTTCGATGAATTCAAGGCGCTGTTCGGTACCACCCTGGTGTGCGGCTTCGCCCACCTGCACGGCTACCCGGTGGCGATCCTGGCCAACAACGGCATCCTGTTCGCCGAGGCCGCGCAAAAAGGCGCGCACTTCATCGAGCTGGCCTGCCAACGCGGCATCCCGCTGCTGTTCCTGCAGAACATCACCGGTTTCATGGTCGGTAAAAAGTACGAGGAAGGTGGCATCGCCAAGCACGGCGCCAAGCTGGTCACCGCCGTGGCCTGCGCCCAGGTGCCGAAGTTCACTGTGATCATCGGTGGCAGCTTCGGTGCCGGCAACTACGGCATGTGCGGCCGGGCGTACGACCCGCGCTTCCTGTGGATGTGGCCCAACGCGCGGATTGGCGTGATGGGGGCCGAACAGGCCGCCGGCGTGCTGGCCCAGGTCAAACGCGAACAGAGCGAGCGCAGTGGCCACCCGTTCAGCGCCGAGGACGAAGCCCGGCTCAAGCAGCCGATCCTTGACCAGTACGAGCATCAGGGCCACCCCTACTATTCCAGCGCCCGCCTGTGGGACGACGGTGTCATCGACCCGGCACAGACCCGCGACGTGCTCGGCCTGGCGTTGTCCGCCGCGCTGAACGCACCGATCGAACAGAGCCGCTTCGGCATTTTCCGGATGTGACCATGAGCGATTTCAGCACCCTCGAAGTGATCCGCGACCCGCGCGGCTTCGCCACCCTGTGGCTGAGCCGCGAGGACAAGAACAACGCCTTCAACGCGCAGATGATCCGCGAACTGATCGTCGCCCTCGACCAGCTGGCCGAGGACGCCAGCCTGCGTTTCGTGCTGTTGCGCGGCCGTGGCCGACACTTCAGCGCCGGCGCCGACCTGGCCTGGATGCAGCAGTCGGCGCAGCTGGACTTCAACACCAACCTGGATGATGCCCGCGAGCTGGGCGAGCTGATGTACGCCCTGCACCGCCTCAAGGCGCCGACCCTGGCCGTGGTCCAAGGCGCGGCCTTTGGCGGCGCGCTGGGCCTGATCAGCTGCTGCGACATGGCCATCGGCGCCGAAGACGCCCAGCTGTGCCTGTCGGAAGTGCGCATCGGCCTGGCCCCGGCAGTGATCAGCCCGTTCGTGGTCAAGGCCATCGGCGAGCGCGCCGCACGCCGCTACGCCCTCACCGCCGAACGGTTCAGTGGCGTGCGGGCCCGCGAGCTGGGCCTGCTGGCCGAGGTGTACCCGGCCAGCGAACTGGACGCCCAGGTCGAAGCCTGGGTCGCCAACCTGCTGCAGAACAGCCCGCAAGCGCTGCGCGCCACCAAGGACCTGCTGCGCGAAGTGGACGCCGGCGAACTCAGCCCGGCGCTGCGCCGCTATTGCGAAAACACCATCGCCCGCATCCGCGTCAGCGCCGAAGGCCAGGAGGGCCTGCGCGCCTTCCTGGAAAAACGCCGCCCCGCCTGGCAAACCGATGACAAGAAGGAGCCGCGCCCATGAGCCGCCCCGCTTTGACCACCCTGCTGGTCGCCAACCGCGGCGAAATCGCCTGCCGGGTGATGCGCACCGCCAAGGCCATGGGCCTGACCACTGTCGCCGTGCACAGCGCCACCGACCGTGATGCCCGGCACAGCCGCGAAGCCGATATCCGCGTCGACCTCGGCGGCACCAAGGCTGCCGAAAGCTACCTGCTGGTCGACAAGCTGCTGGCCGCCGCCAAGGCCAGCGGCGCCCAGGCCATCCACCCGGGCTATGGCTTCCTGTCCGAGAACGCGGGCTTTGCCCGCGCCATCGAAGAGGCCGGGCTGATCTTCCTCGGCCCACCGGCCAGCGCCATCGACGCCATGGGCAGCAAGTCGGCGGCCAAGGCGCTCATGGAAGCCGCTGGCGTGCCGCTGGTGCCGGGCTACCACGGCGAAGCCCAGGACCTGGACACCTTCCGCGCCGCCGCCGAACGCATCGGCTACCCGGTGCTGCTCAAGGCCAGCGCCGGCGGCGGTGGCAAGGGCATGAAAGTGGTCGAGGAGGAAAGCCAGCTGGCCGACGCCCTGGCCTCGGCACAGCGTGAGGCGCAGTCATCGTTCGGCGATGCGCGCATGCTGGTGGAAAAATACGTGCTCAAGCCTCGTCACGTGGAAATCCAGGTATTCGCCGACCAGCACGGCAACTGCCTGTACCTCAACGAGCGTGATTGTTCGATCCAGCGTCGTCACCAGAAAGTGGTGGAAGAAGCCCCAGCACCAGGCCTGTCACCCGAATTGCGCCGGGCCATGGGTGAGGCGGCGGTACGCGCAGCCCAGGCCATCGGCTACGTGGGCGCCGGTACCGTGGAGTTTCTGCTCGATGCCCGCGGCGAGTTCTTCTTCATGGAGATGAACACCCGCCTGCAGGTGGAGCACCCGGTCACCGAAGCCATTACCGGCTTGGACCTGGTGGCCTGGCAGATTCGCGTGGCCTGCGGCGAGGCCCTGCCGATTACCCAGGACCAGGTGCCGCTGATCGGCCATGCCATCGAAGTGCGCCTGTACGCCGAAGACCCGGCCAACGAATTCCTGCCCGCCACCGGCAAGCTGGCGCTGTACCGCGAGTCGGCAGCCGGCGAAGGGCGGCGGGTGGACAGCGGGGTCAGCGAAGGCGATGTGGTGTCGCCGTTCTACGACCCGATGCTGGGCAAGCTGATCGCCTGGGGCGAAGACCGCGAACAGGCACGCCTGCGCTTGCTGGCCATGCTCGACGAGTTTGCCATTGGCGGGTTGAAGACCAACATCGCCTTCCTGCGGCGCATTCTCGCCCACCCGGCGTTTGCGGCAGCGGAGCTGGATACCGGCTTCATTCCGCGTCATCAGGCGGTTTTGCTGCCCGCACCGCAAGCGCTGCCGGCAGGCTTCTGGGAAGCGGCGGCCGAGGCCTGGCTGCAGGGTCAGGCCGCACATCAGCGGGAGGACGACCGCAGTTCGCCATGGGCCGAGCGCAATGGCCTGCGCCTTGGCTTGCCGGCGCGCAGCAGCCTGCATCTGGTGAGTGGCGGGCAGGACCAGGCAGTAGCCCTGGAGCGCAGCGCTGCGTCTACCTGGCAGCTGGTAGGCGAGCAGTTGGTACATGACCAGGCGGGCGTGCGTCGCCAGCATCTGGCGATCCGCCGCGGTGGCACGCTGTACCTTCACTGGGAGGGTGAGATGCATGCCATCGAAGCCTTCGACCCGATTGCCGAGGCCGAGGCCAGCCATAGCCATCAAGGCGGCCTGGGCGCGCCCATGAACGGCAGCATCGTGCGGGTACTGGTGGAGCCGGGCCAGGTGGTGGAAGCGGGTACGGCGCTGGTGGTGCTGGAAGCCATGAAGATGGAGCACAGCATTCGCGCGCCGCATGGCGGCACGGTGAAGGCGTTGTTCTGCCAGGAAGGGGATATGGTCAGCGAAGGGACGGTGCTGGTCGATTTGGCAGAGTAAGCGTCCTGGGGGCCGCTTTGCGGCCCTTTCGCGACACAAGGCCGCTCCCACAAGTACCGCGCCAACCTCAAGGCATGCACCGTACCTGTGGGAGCGGCCTTGTGTCGCGAAAGGGCTGCGCAGCAGCCCCGGCAATCTAGAAGGAGCCATGCACCCGCACGACCACCCCCAGAAACTCGCAGCCATCCTCACACAGCAGCGCCGGGTAGTTGCTGTTAAGTGCCTTCAGGTACCGTTGCCCACCTTCCTCCGCCAACTCACGGAAGATCGCCGGTTTGCCCGGCTGACGAGCGATAACCAGACGCCCTGGCTCGGCATCTACCCCAGGGTCCACCAACATCCGCATACCCTGCGGCACACTGCGGCCACTGGCGGCACTCATCGCATCATTCTCGACGGTCAGCCAGAACGCCTTGCCTTGGGCCAGGTAGTCAGTCTGCTCGAACACACCTGGCTCCACCCCCTCTGCGATACCTAGCTCATCCCAGCCCAGCACCGGGTAGCGGAAGCACACGATGTATTGCATGAGGTCCACGTCGTCATCGGCCCCATCCATCTCGTAAACGCTCCGCTCCCCGTCCTGCCCCTGAATGCGCAGCTGCAAGCTGACGCTGTAATGGGGCATGCCAATCTCGACGAGCGTGCGATTCATCGACTCGATCTTCGGCTGACGCCGCTTGTTCACCCAATGCCCCACGCTGCCTTGAGACACGCCAACGCGCTCGGCCAGCTGTTCCTGAGTGAGCCCTAGCTCTTCCATCCGGTTACGGACCAGGGCGATCCATTTATCCATATTCATCGCTGCCATGAGCCTCCTGCAAAGGCGTGCGTCACGATCAAACCCGACGCGACCGCTGTAGGAGCGGCCTTGTGTCAGCGACAGGGCTGCACAGCAGCCCCCGGCAAGCTAGAAAACTTCGTGCCCCCGCACGACCACGCCCAGAAACTCGCAGCCTTCTTCACACAGGACTGTCGGATAGCGCGTATTCAGCGGCTTGAGCATCTTGTCTCCGCCCTCCTCGACCAACTGCCGCAATACTGCCGGCCGCCCGGGCTGCCGCGCGATTACCAACCTCCCTGGTTCTGCCGGCAGGCCGGTATCCACCAGCACACGCATGCCCTCAGGCACGCTCTTGCCGCTGGCGGCATTCATCGAGTCGTTTTCTACCACCAACCAGAATGCATTGCCTGCGGGCATATAGTCCGTCTGTTCGTGGGCCTTGCTTGTCTCTGGCAAAGGCCCCTGCAAGTCAGCCCAACTCAGCACCGGGAAGCGAAAGCTCGCATACAGCAGCGCTTCGGCCGAAACCGGCTGTTCAGCCGCATAGTGACCAGGCGATTCGCGCACGATATCGCGCTCCACCACCATGACTTGGGCTTCCAGAAACACCAGCCCAAGTTTTTCGAGCTTTTCGTTGATGGTTTCCAGCGTCGGCCGCCGCGTGCCACGCAGCCAATGCCCCACGCCCCCCTGAGTCATGCCCAGGCGTTCGGCCAGCTTCAGTTGGCTGAGATTGTGTTCGCGCTTGTAGCGCTTGAGAAATGCGTTCCAGTTTTCCATGAGCGGCAACAATACGGACTGTATTACTCGCAGCAATACACAATCTGAATTATTTATTTTTCGATAGATAGTACAGACTGACCTATCCTGTGATTCCCGCGTGTTTGAAGGGAAATCAGAAGGTATCGCGATGAAACATCCGAAAAACGACGAAACAGATCTCGACAGCGAAGCCGCCCGCCGCGCTCTCGACTACTACCTCAACCCCAACCCACCGCGTCCCACTCTGGACAACAAGATCTGGACCCTGCACCAGGGCGTAACCACCGACCAGGCGCAGGAGCACGCCATCGCCCTGCTGCGCTGCGCCGCCGCCACCGCACAGGAGACCGCAACCCACCAGCAGGGCAGCCAGCGCGAGCTGACCTTCGCCCTGATGCACATGATGGACATGGCCCGCGCACTGCTGGAGCACAAACGCACCGGGGAACCGGGTTTGTAGAGACGAAAAGAAGGGAGAGAACGTGATGGCCGGGTAACGGCAAAGCCCCGATTGCCGGGACAAGGAAGCGCACCGGTAAAACTTTTTTACCGGATTAGCGAAAATTCATTTGACTGGCAAATGATAACGATTATTATTGCACTCAGCTGATCGCAAGATCTGCTGGATAACCTGGAGCTTAGGTCGCTCTCAGATTATCTCCTCATCAGGCTAATCACGGTTTTTGACCCGGCTTTTTGCTGGGTCTTTTTTTTGGCTCTTCAGGCTAATGAAGATCGTGATGGCGCGCATGATAGCAAAGGTGTTTCAGGGCGTGAACGCTCATTACAAAACTTTGCGGAATCAGCACTTGAGAATCAATCTCGTTTCACCTACGCTGATCATGCATCACGGAAGATGCCCCCACCCCTCTCCCCCTTACCAGAGCAAGGAGCTGTCCATGACCCGTCTGCTGCTGCCCCTTGAGCACCCAGGCCCTGCTGCCGAACATCATGTCGACGACGCCCTGCTGTACGCCCTGAAGCGCCTGCCACGGCGTGTGCAACAGGTGTTCCTGCTCAACCGCCTCGACCAACTGGATTTCGCCAGCATCGCCGCCCGCCTCGACCTGCCATTGGCGAGCATCGAGCGGCACATGGACCAGGCACTGCAGGCCGGCCGCTCGCGCCGGGATGTGCTGGCGAGTGTTGCCGGGCAATGGTACGTGCGCTTGCAGAGCCCACAGGTAACGGCCTGCGAGCGGATTGATTTTCGCCGTTGGCTGGATGCGGACATGGCGAATCTGCAGGCGTTCCATGACACGGAACTGCACTGGCGCAGCCTGTTGGCACCGGCACGGCAACTGGGCCAGGACGGCTGGTACCGGCAAGGTCGGGCGGCACTGTCGTTGGGCGGCTGTTCGGTTGCGGTCGGACTTGGCGTGGCGGCGTTGGTGCTGTTTGGTATCTGGGCCTGATCAACACCTCAGCTACGCCGTAATCGCTTTCACCGAGGATGGCTCGCTTGCTATCAAGTTCGAGTGCTCGATAGCGTTTCCGTCAGGCATGCAAGCAGTAGCCATCCGCACAAACTGACACCCAGGAACAAAAGCCCCAGGCTCATCGGCAGTTCGCTTTCGACGCCAGCAACAAGACTGCCAGCCAAACCACCACCTGCGAACAACAACGTCGTATTGAGCGACGCTGCCGCACCGGCCTGATGCGGGTAGCGCGCCAAGGCTTGGGTCGTTGCAGCAGGACGCACCAGCGTTGTCCCGGTCGTGCAGATGATCATCGACAGCAGCAGCCCCGCCACCGTCAATCCCGCTAGCTGCTCCCAGATCAACAGTGTGATGCCCCCGGCAGCTATAAGCAGGAATCCTGTCTTGATCTGAACCTGCGGGCTTACACGATTGTTCAAGTAGGTCGCAGCTGCTCCGCCAGCGATATACGCAAGCCCATAGGCGATAGATACCACCGAGAATTGATATGGCGTCAGCCCCAGGCGGTCCATCAACGCCAATGGCGCGACCACGATGAAGGAAAAATGGCAGGCAAACGCGAGGCTGGACAGCAGGGAGTGCGCAAGATAGGTCGAATCACGCAGCATGACCCAATAGCTGCGCATGCCCGAACTACGGCCTCGCGATGCAGGCGTGTCCTGCAGCAATGCATATGACAGGCATGAAACGATCACGGCTATGAAAGCGAATACCGTAAAGCTGCCTTTCCAGCCAAAGGATTGTTGGAGAAAAGCGCCTGCGACCGGTGACAACGAGATGAACAACCCACTTGCGCTGGTCAGCAGGATACGCATGGCATTGCGCTGTCTACCACTGTACAGATCCTGCACGAGCGCCTGGCCCAGCACGAAACTCCCGCAACCCAGGGCCTGCAGCAAACGGAACGCCATGAACGTCTCATAGCGGGTTGAAAGTACACAACCCACTGCCCCTGCAATGGACACTCCCAACCCAGCGAGCAACAACCGCTTGCGCCCCATGCCATCCGACAATGGCCCGATCACGATTTGCGCCAAGGCGACACCAAACGCAAAGAAGCTCACCGAGTAGGCTATCTGCTGTGACTCGACGTGAAACTCGTCTGCGAGCGCAGGGAATGATGGCAGGATTACATCCAGCGGGAATACACCCAATAGACACAACAGAATCAACAAGGCCGAGCACAGAAAGCTCCTGGGTGAACACAAGGGCCGGTTCACGCTACTAACCCCGGTTTTCTTGTATTGCCGGAAAAGGTCACTGAAATCTCCCTGGAAGCGCCGAACCCTGATGGTAGCGACACCCTAAAGGTGTACAAACCGGACTGGGCAGTGAAACTTCCGATAGAGCCGTAGGACCTCTCCCTTGTCACTGATTGCCGATGAGTTCGGGTGCTACCTGGAAACTCTGCCGACGTGTTAGCCGGCCCCCAGCGACGTTCCAGGGTTCGAATCCTGACACTGTCGCCGGGCAAGCCCTTCCAGAAAACCGCCTAGCCTTCCAGCCCTTTCTTCAGCGCCGCCAGGCCATCTTCGTAGATGCCGGCAAACAGCGCGGTTGCTTCAGCATCGCTGATACCCACCGGCACGAACGAGCCGGACCATTCCACGCGAGAGCCGCTACCTTCAGCCACAACACGCAGGGTCGACTGGTAGTCACGTACTGGCGCCGGGCCCGTGAGGATGGTGTAGCTGTAGCTGCGGCCGGCTTCGTTGAAGTCCAGCAGGCGCTCGACGATGGTGTCGCCAGCCACGCTTTTCAGGGTGCGGACGCGGCCGCCTTCGCTCAGGGTGCTTTCGGGAATGAACGGCAGCCAGTCGGGCAGCGCGTCGAAACCGCCAATCAGTTGCCAGACGCGATTGGCATCGGTTGCCAGGGTGATGGAAGCTTGTGCAGTTGCCATGGTGATTCTCCTCGGGGCGTGGCCCCATTGATTCGGGGTAGACAGGGCCGCCAAGCGGCCCTGCAAGATCGGTTTAAACAGCAGGTACCGGAGCCTTGGCGTTGATCAGCCCTTGCTGGCGCAGGTCGTTCCAGAAGGCCATCGGAATCACCTTGCTCAGGGCGGCGAGGTCTTCGTTGGCGTGTGCAGGGCGGGTGGAGCCCGGGATCACCGAGACCACGGCCGGGTGGGCCAGGGCGAACTGCAGGGCCGCCGCCTTCACATCCACGCCATGGGCACGGGCCACGGCACGGATGCGCTCGAGCTTGGCCAGCACCGGCTGGGTGGCTTTCTGGTACTCGAAGTGCTCGCCGCCGGCGGTGACACCCGAGCTGTACGGGCCACCCACGACAATGCCGACACCCTGCTCCACCGCTTGCGGCATGACGCGTTGCAGTGCGCGGTCGTGGTCCAGCAGCGAGTAGCGGCCGGCCAGCAGGAAGCCGTCCGGACGGGCTTCTTCCAGGTCGAGGGTCAGCTCGATCGGCTCGACGCGGTTCACACCCAGGCCCCAGGCCTTGATCACACCTTCTTCACGCAGACGGGTCAGTACGCGGAAGGCACCGGTACGGGCGACTTCGAACTGGCTCAGCCATTCGTCACCGTAGAAGTCCTGGGCGATGTCGTGGATCCAGACGATGTCCAGGCGGTCGGTCTTCAGGCGGCGCAGGCTGTCTTCGATCGAGCGCAGGGTGGCGTCGGCGCTGTAGTCGTTGACGATGCGGTTGCGGTTGCCGTGCTCGAACAGGCCGCTTTTTTCGCCCAGTTCACGGGCAGCCGGGTCTTCCAGTTCGTCGAGGATGATGCGGCCGACCTTGGTGCTGAGCACGTACTCGTCACGTGGGCGACCGGCCAGGGCATTGCCCAGGCGGCTTTCGGAGAGGCCGGCACCGTAAAACGGCGCGCTGTCGAAGTAGCGCACGCCGTTGTTCCAGGCGGCATCGACGGTAGCCTGTACTTCGTCTTCAGGCACGTTGCGGAACATGTTGCCCAGTGGGGCGGTACCGAAGCCCAGCGGGTTGGCGATAAGTGATTTGAGGTTCATGTGCATTTTCCTGATGAGGGAGTCGGTTGTGAACTCCAGTGGCTGCAATCCTATGCGCCACCCACCAAGACCGTCCAAGTCATATTTCGAACGACTTTAGACCTTTTATGCAACACCACTCAATCGTGCTTCACTATGCCTGTATCCCACCATGGCATCGATGCGATAGCGATCAGCCCCTTGTTGCCCCCAACAGTCTGTCGTGCGGACTGCTCTCAGTAATTGAAATCATGACCTAGCTGGCCCTGCACCCATTCAAGGAATTGTCGAACCCTGCGGGTTTCAGCATGGCCTCGAGGAAAGACCAGGTGGTGGGCACTGACGGGCGTCGCCAGGTCTTCTGCAAATACCGGTACCAACTCGCCGCGGGCGATATAGTCCTGCGCCAGCAGGGAACTCTCCAAGGCCAGCCCATACCCATGGCTGGCGGCCTCCAGGCTCATGTAGGAGCGATCGAAGCTCAGTGCGTAGGGGGACTGAGGCAACGCCACACCTTGCTGGGCGAACCATTGGGGCCATTGCACCAACGCGGCTTCCGACAGGATCAGGTTCTGCCCCAGCAGATCGCTGGGCTGCTCGATAGACGTACGCTCGAGAAGCCGTGGCGAGGCCAGCACAGTTGCACGTTCATGTCGGATGGTGCGCACTTCCAGGCTGGGCCAGTTGGGGTAGCCATGACGAATATCCAGGTCGATCTGATGACGGCCGAAGTGCAGCGACTCGTAGGAGCACGACAGGTTGATCTGGATTTGCGGGTGACTGTTACGAAAATGGTCCAGGCGCGGTAGCAACCAGAGCAGGCCGAAGCTAGGTGCGGAATGAAGCCGCAGGCAATCGAAGCCCACCGAGTTGCCAGCGCGCTCGGTGGCAGTAGCCAGGCTCTGCAATATGCCTGACACCTCGCGCAGGTACTGCTCGCCTGCCGGGGTCAGCGCAACACCGCGTGCCTCGCGAATGAACAATGGGCGACCGATCAAGGCTTCCAGATTGGCAATCTGGTGGCTCACCGCAGAGGGCGTGAGGTTCAACTGCTCTGCGGCACGTGCGACGTTGGCGAAACGAGCAACTTGCTCGAAGGCCTGAATTGCTTTCAGGGAAGGGATCTGAGGAAGTTTTCGAAGGTTGTCCAGGCTCATGACCATTCCTGAAGGATTCACAGCGGTACCAAGGCTTTTACCTTCCTGTAAGCCCCAGGCACAAGTCGAGGGCTGAATTTTTTTCAGCACCGGGTGAAAGAGGCAGCGTTGCTCGGGGTGCTGTCCGGGACGAAGCTGTGCCTATCGGTTCTGCCGGAACCGTCGCTCACAACAATAATCATCTGGAGCAACCTCGATGCTGTTAACAGGAAAATTTGCCGTGATCACCGGCGCGGCCTCTGCCCGAGGTATCGGCCGGGCAACAGCCCAGGCGTTTGCCGACCAAGGCGCCAGAGTCGCCATCCTCGACCTGGACGCTACTGCCGCAGCCGAAGCTGCCGCTTCACTTGGCGAAGGCCACCTTGGCCTGGCTGCCAACGTTGCCGATGAAGCACAGGTACGTGATGCCATCGCCCAGGTACTCGCGCAATTCGGTCGGATCGACGTGCTGGTAAACAACGCCGGTATCACTCAACCGGTGAAAACCCTGGAAATCACCGGGGCTGACTATGACCGGATTCTCAACGTGAACCTGCGTGGCACATTGTTGATGTCCCAGGCGGTGATCCCAGCCATGCGTGCGCAACGCGCCGGCAGCATCATCTGCATGTCGTCGGTGTCTGCCCAACGTGGTGGCGGCATCTTCGGTGGCCCCCACTACAGCGCAGCGAAGGCTGGCGTGCTCGGTCTGGGCAAGGCGATGGCCCGTGAACTGGGACCGGACAATATTCGCGTCAACTCGATCACCCCAGGCCTGATTCACACTGACATCACCGGTGGCCTCATGCAGGATGAGCGCCGTCACGCCATCATCGAAGGCATCCCGCTGGGCCGCCTGGGTGAGGCGCGCGATGTCGCCAATGCGGCATTGTTCCTGGCCAGTGACCTGTCCAGCTACCTGACGGGCATTACCCTGGATGTCAACGGCGGGATGTTGATCCACTGAGCATCCGGTGCATCGTGACCTGCACCTGACCCGGCGCAGGTCACGCGTTCGATAACAACAAGAGATCAGAACGAATGACCACAATAGCGCTCGATGCGGCATCCGCCGCACGCAGCAGCGCCTACCGTAAAACGGCCTGGCGACTGATGCCTTTTCTCATGCTCTGCTACCTGTGCGCCTATCTGGACAGGGTCAATGTCGGCTTTGCGAAGCTGCAGATGATGGACGACCTTGCCCTTTCCGAAGCGGTCTACGGACTGGGCGCTGGCATGTTCTTCATTGGCTACTTTCTCTGCGAGGTGCCCAGCAACATCATTCTGCACAAAGTGGGCGCTCGACGCTGGATCGCTCGCATCATGATCACCTGGGGCATCATCTCGGCGATGTTCGCCCTGGTAGAGACAGCCTGGCAATTCTATACCCTGCGCTTTTTGCTGGGGATCGCCGAAGCAGGCCTGGCACCGGGGCTTCTGCTGTACCTGACCTATTGGTTCCCGTCTTACCGCCGGGCGAAGATGACCGCGCTGTGGTTCATCGCGATTCCGCTCTCGGGCATGATCGGTGGCCCCTTGTCGGGCTGGATCATGGAGCGCTTTGCCGGCGTGCACGGCTGGGCGGGCTGGCAGTGGATGTTCCTGCTCGAAGCCATCCCCACCGTGCTGGTGGGCATCCTGGTGCTGAGCTACCTGAAGGATGGCGTCGATCAGGCCCATTGGTTGAGCGACGAAGAAAAAGCCCTGGTGCGCAAGGAACTGGCTGAAGACGAGCAACACAAGGTGAACCACGGCTCGGTGGCCGAATTCATCCGCGACCGTCGGCTCTGGTTGCTGGCGGGTATCTACTTCTGCGTGGTGATGGGCCAGTACGCAATCACGTTCTGGCTACCTACGCTGGTACGCAATGCCGGCGTCAACGAACCTTTGCACATCGGCCTGCTGACCAGCCTGCCGTACCTGTGTGCCATTGTCGCGATGCTGTTGGCCGGGCGCAGTGGCGACCGTCACCGTGAACGCCGCTGGCACCTGGCGATCCCCATGCTGATCGGCGCACTTGGCCTGAGCCTCGCCGCAGCACTGGGCAGCAGCCTGACGCTGTCGATCCTCAGTCTGTGCCTGGCTGCGGCAGGGGTGCTGTCCGCCTCCTCGCTGTTCTGGATGCTGCCCACCACGTTGCTGGGAGGTGTCTCGGCGGCAGCAGGCATCGCGGCGGTGAACAGTTTTGCCAACCTCGCCGGTTTCTGCTCGCCGTACCTGATCGGCTGGGTCACTACCACCTTGGGCAGCAATGCCATCGGCATGTATCTCATCACGGCCGTACTCATGTTTGGCGCCTTCCTGGTGTCGCGAGTACCGGCCCATCTGGTCAATCGCTGATTCGATAAAGGAGTCACCTCAATGACTGCTGTGCCTACCTACACTGAGGCGCTGCCGCTGGCTGTGCGCGCCCGAAATATCCGCCACCACGCATTGCGCATGGGGCAAGTCCAGGGCCAGGGCTATGTCGGCCAGGCTCTGGGCGCCGCCGACTTGCTGGCAGTAGCGTATTTCCATGCGCTGCGCATCGACCCCGGCAACCCCGAATGGGAGCAACGCGACCGCTTCTACCTGTCCATCGGGCACTACGCGATCGCCCTCTATGCCGCACTGATCGAGGCCGGCGTAATCCCCGAGGAGGAGCTTGAAACCTACGGTAGCGACGACAGCCGCTTGCCCATGTCCGGTATGGCTGCCTACACCCCAGGCATGGAGATCACCGGTGGCTCGCTCGGCCACGGCTTGGGCATCGCCGTCGGCGCTTGTCTCGGGCTCAAACGCAAGGGGTCGGACAGCTGGGTGTACAACCTGCTGTCCGATGGCGAGCTCAACGAGGGCTCGACCTGGGAGGCTGCCATGTCGGCCAGCCATTGGCGGCTGGACAACCTGATCGCCATCATCGATGTGAACAACCAGCAGGCGGATGGTCATTCCAGTGAGGTACTGGCCTTCGAGCCAATCGTCGACCGCTGGCAAAGCTTTGGCTGGTTCGTCCAGCGAGTGGACGGCAATGACTTGGATGCGCTGGTCGGCGCCTTCGACCAGGCCCGCGCCCACACCGGGGCACAACCGCGCGTCATCATCTGCGATACCCGCATGGGCAAAGGCGTGCCTTTCCTGGAAAACCGCGACAAGACGCACTTCATTCGCGTCGATGAAAACGAATGGGACCTCGCCCTCAAAGCGCTGGACGCCGGGAGCCAAGCATGAGCACTGTGAACTCACCCAAGAAGCGCCTGACCACCTCGGCCATGATCGCCTCGATTGCCGCCGACGGTCAGCCGACCCGCCCTGCCCCGTTCGGCCATGCCTTGGCAAGCCTGGCCGAGCAACGTCAGGATATAGTTGGACTGAGTGCCGACCTGTCCAAGTACACCGACTTGCACATCTTCGCCAAAGCCCACCCCGAGCGCTTCTATCAAATGGGCATGGCCGAACAATTGCTGATGAGCGCCGCCGCCGGCATGGCACGGGAAGGCATGACCCCCTTTGCCACCACTTATGCGGTGTTCGCTTCCCGTCGGGCTTATGACTTCATCTGCATGGCAATCGCAGAAGAGAACCTCAACGTCAAGATCGTCTGTGGGCTGCCTGGCCTGACCACCGGTTATGGCCCTAGCCACCAGGCCACGGATGACCTGGCCATCTTCCGGGCGATGCCCAACCTGATGATCGTCGACCCCTGCGATGCGCTGGAGATCGAACAGGCTGTGCCAGCGATCGCTGCCCATCAGGGTCCGGTCTACATGCGGCTGCTGCGCGGCAACGTACCCTTGGTGCTCGATCGCTACGACTACCAGTTCCAGCTGGGCAAGGCACAGGTGCTGCGCGGTGGCCGAGACGTGCTGTTGATTGCCAGTGGCCTCATGACCATGCGCGCCCTGGAGGCTGCGGAGCAGTTGCAAAAGGACGGCGTGGATGTGTCGGTGCTGCACGTGCCTACCATCAAACCGCTCGATGAACAGACCATCCTCGCCGAGGCACGCAAGCCTGGCCGCCTGGTGGTCACGGCGGAAAACCATTCGATCATAGGGGGCCTGGGGGAAGCAGTGGCGGGCGTACTGCTGCGCAATGGGGTCACACCCACCTTCCGCCAGATCGCGCTACCGGATGCGTTTCTCGATGCGGGTGCACTGCCGACTTTGCATGACCGATACGGGATCTCCACTGACGCTGTGTCGAGGCAGATCAAGGCGTGGCTTTAACCGTAACGACGGATAGAACCTGAGGCGGCGGATGGCACCGGCTTTGCCGGTGTTCGCGGGTGAATCGGGCTCCCACAAGTTACGCGCAAGGTTCAAGGGCTGTGCAAATCCTGTGGGAGACTCCATGGAATCTTTAGCGCGCCAAATGCTGAGGCAACCCGCTGGCCCCGCGGGTTGCCGGCCAAGCACGCTGGCCGGCTTGCAGATACTCAGCGGTTCCAGGGTGCCTCGGCACGTGCGTCGATGCCATAACGCAGCCGCGCTGCGGCGTGCTTGCCAGGATCGATGCCTGCCAATGCCGCCAGGGCAATGTGCTGACGATCAACCTCGAAGAAGCGACGCAGTGCCGAGCGCGTGTCACTCCGGCCAAAGCCATCGGTACCCAGGGCGGTGAACGGCGCGCTGACATGGGCAGCGATCAACTGGGCATAAGCACGCACGTAGTCGCTGGCCGCCACCACCGGCACAGGCCCGGGCAGGCAGCGCTGCAAGTGGCTCTGCCCTTCGCACTGGCTGCCGAAAAGGCGCTGGCGCTCTACCTCGCGAGCATCGCGTGCCAGCTCCGAGAAACTGGTGACACTCCAGATCTGGCTGCTGATACCCCAGTCCTGCAGCAGCAGCTCGGCGGCGGCGATCACCTCCCGCATGATGGCGCCGGAACCCAGCAGGCGTACCGCAGGCTCCGCCGTTCCGCGCGTGCCGTACAGGCGCATGCCACGGATCACATCGTCGTGTTCGCTGTCCTGCAGCGGGGCCTGGGTGTAGTTCTCGTTGGTCACCGTCAGGTAGTAGAACTCATCGCACTGCTGCTCGAGCATGCGTCGGCTGCCATGGTCGATGATCACGGCCGCCTCGCTGGCGAACGCCGGGTCGTAGGCGCGGCAGTTAGGCACCGTCGAGGCGATGAGCTGGCTGGTACCGTCCTGGTGTTGCAGGCCCTCGCCCGCCAGGGTGGTGCGGCCAGCGGTGGCACCGATCAGGAAACCACGGGCGCGCTGGTCGGCAGCCGCCCAGATCAGGTCGCCGATGCGCTGGAAACCGAACATCGAATAGTAGATATAGAACGGCAGCATCGGCTCGCTGTTGACGCTGTAGGAGGTCGCTGCGGCGACCCACGAAGAGACAGCACCGGCTTCGGTAATGCCCTCCTCCAGCAACTGGCCGTCGGTGGATTCCTTGTAGTACAGCAATGCACCGGCGTCTTCCGGTTCGTAGAGCTGGCCAACCGGTGAATAGATGCCAACCTGGCGGAACAGATTGGCCATGCCAAAGGTACGCGCCTCGTCGGCCACGATGGGCACGATGCGTGGGCCGAGCTGCTTGTCCTTGAGCAGGTTGGTGAAGAGCCGGACCACAGCCATCGTGGTGGAAATCTCACGATCGTCAGGGGCCAGGGCGAACCGCGCATAGTCGGCAAGCGGCGGTACCGCGATGCTGGGGGCCAGGCTGGTGCGTCGAGGCAGGTAACCACCCAGCGACTGCCGACGGGCATGCAAGTAGCGCAGTTCTGGGCTGTCATCGTGCGGTCGATAAAAGCGCATCTCCTCCACTGCCTGGTCATCCAGCGGCAGCGCAAAACGGTCCCGAAACGCCTTGAGCGCCTCGACGTCCAGTTTCTTCTGTTGGTGCGCGGTGTTGCGCGATTCGCCGGCCTGGCCCATGCCAAAGCCTTTCTTGGTCTTCGCCAGGATGACCGTCGGGTGCCCCTTGTGGCGCTTCGCTGCGTCGAATGCAGCGTGCAACTTGCGAAAATCGTGGCCGCCGCGACGCAGGCCATCGATTTCGGCCGGGCTCATGTGAGCGACCAGCGCGTGCAGCTCCGGGTCGAGGTCGAAGAAATGCGCAAGGTTGTAGGCTGCATCGTTGGCACCCAGGGCCTGGTACTGGCCATCGACGGTGCTGGCCAGGCGGCGCAGCAGAACGTGGTGGTGATCCCGGGCGAACAGGGCATCCCAGCCCGAGCCCCAGACCACTTTGATAACGTTCCAGCCAGCACCCTTGAACAGCGATTCCAGCTCCTGGATGATTTGCCCGTTACCGCGCACAGGCCCGTCAAGCCGCTGCAGGTTGCAGTTGATCACGAAGGTGACATTGTCCAGCTTCTCCCGTGCGGCAAGCGACAGTGCTGCGACCGATTCCGGCTCGTCCATCTCGCCATCGCCGAATACCCCCCAGACATGACGCCCTTCGGTCGAGGCAATGCCACGGTGTTGCAGGTAGCGCAGGAAGCGGGCCTGATAGATTGCGCTGATCGGGCCGATGCCCATGGAGCCGGTCGGAAACTGCCAGAAGTCCGGCATGAGCCAAGGGTGGGGATAGGAGCACAGCCCGCCGCCATCCACCTCCTGCCGATAACGCTCGAGTTGCTGTTGCTCCAGCCGGCCCTCCAGGAAAGCGCGGGCATAGACACCTGGCGCGGAATGCGGCTGGAAATACACCAGGTCGCCTTTGCCTTGTGCAGTATCGGCACGGAAGAAATGGTTGAAGCCCACTTCGAAGATTTCCGCGGCAGAGGCGTAACTGGCGATATGGCCGCCCAGCTCGCCATAGGCCTTGTTCGCCTTGGCCACCATGGCCAGCGCGTTCCAGCGAATGATCGAGGTAATGCGCTCTTCCATCGCCAGATCACCGGGGTACTCCGGTTGCTGTTCCACGGCGATGGTGTTCTGGTAAAGCGAGTATGGGTTGGCAGCGATTCGAGCCCCCAGGTGGCCGGCATGCTCGGCCAGGCGTTGCAGCAGGAATTCCACCCTCCCACTGCCCTCGGTGCGTGCTACGCCCTCCAGGGCATCCAGCCACTCGTTCGTCTCGACGGTATCAACATCTTCAGTACCTTGATCGGCGATCCTGGGCACTTGAATCGGGTTACTCATTTCACACGACCTCAGGTAATTGAAACGACGGCCGCGGGTGCGCCTACTCAAGGTAGACCCCACATTCATCATGCGCAGGCATAAGCACCCGGCGCACTCGTACCTATGCGCCCTGCAGGGCCGACCGATAAGCGAAGATCCCCGGCGCCCCACCGGTCATCAGCAGCAAGATGTTGTCACCCTGTGCGTACAAGCCGCTTTCCAGGTCGGCGACCAGGCCGGCGAACGCTTTTCCGGAGTAGACCGGATCAAGCAACAGCCCCTCGGAACGGGCCATGAGTTGCAACGCCGACAACATGGCTTTCGTCGGAACACCATAGCCCGCGCCGCGATGTGCACCATCGACGGCAATCATTGGCGGCTCGATAACCTGCTCGCTGCCAAGCAGTTCCAAGGTCTGCCGGGTAAGTTCAAGCGTGCGACGGTGCGATTCAGGCGCCTCGGCAAGTACTGCAAAGGACTTGATGAAGCCCGGCGCCCGCCCCATCGCAGCAAACCCGGCGGCCATGCCCGCATGGGTGCCGGAACTGCCATTGGCCATGACCATGTGCGTGAACTTCAGGCCCATGCTGGCTTCCTGCCGGGCGATTTCCAGCGCGGCCTTGGCATAGCCCAGGCCCCCCACGGCTGTCGAGCCGCCGGTGGGAATAACCTTGACCTTGCAGCCCTGCATTTGCAGTTCCTGTGCACGGGTGTCGGCCCAACTCGCCGTGGTAAAACCTTCAGGCACGATATGCACGACGGCCCCGAACAGCTCATCCAGAAGCATATTGCCGTTGTGCTCGTACTCTTCATCGTCCCGGGGTACGGCACGGCCCAGCACAAGTTCGCAACGCATGCCCAGCTTCGCACAGGCTGCCGCAGTCAAACGTGCATGATTGGATTGCAGCCCACCCATTGTCACGACCACATCCACCTTGTCTCGAAGGGCCTCGCCAAGGTGAAACTCAAGCTTTCGCAGCTTGTTGCCACCGCCGCCCAGGGCCATGTAATCGTCACGCTTGGCGAACAGCTTGATGCCGCGCTTAAGCAGCCCGAGCGAATGCTCAAGGCCTTCAAGGCGCTGAATGGGTGTTGGCCGGTCGACGAGGCTGACTTGTGGAAAATGTTCGAGCAGCGAATGCAAGGGCGCCACGGGGCATACCTCATTGATGACTTGACAGTCTTCACGGTAAGCAAAAACAATTTGTTAATAAATACAGGTATTGTTCAATCATATTTAACCAGGAGTTAAAATATGGACCGCCTGCGCGCCATGGAGGTATTTGTCAGCGTCGCCGAACAGGGCAGCTTCAGCCAGGCCGCCGAGCACCTGGACCTGTCAGTGGTAATGGTGAGCAGGTATATCCGCCAACTTGAAGATGCAATGCAGGTCGAACTGATCCAGCGCAGTACCCGGCGCATGCACGTCACCGAAGCAGGCCGCGTGTTCTACGAAGAGTCCAGGCAGGCACTGGACCAGGTTCGCAAGGCCTATGAGCGCGTTGAAAGCTTGCAACAGGCACCCAGCGGACTATTGCGTATCAGCGCCCCCATGACCCTGGGCTCGTCGCTGCTCGCGCCGCTGGTTGCCGGCTTTCTCACCGAACACCCGGACGTGCGCGTTGATCTGGTGCTCAGCAACAGTGTCGTCGACCTGATGGCCGAGGGGTTCGATGCTGCTTTGCGCATTGGCAACCTGGGTGATGCAGATCTGGTGGCCAAAGCACTGCGCCCCTATCGGATGGTGATCTGCGCCGCCCCCGGCTACCTGGACAGGCACGGGCGCCCAGCCGTTCCGGCAGACCTGGCCGGGCACAGGTTACTGGCGCACTCCACATGGACCAACCGTTTCACCTGGCCCTTGCTGGACGCTGGCAAGGAATACCCCTGGCCGGAACACTGGGTGCTGAAAAGCAACGATGGCCAGGCACTGCGGCTGGCCGCCCTGGCAGGCAACGGGATCCTGCTGCAACCCGAGTTCCTGGTGGCCGAGGACCTTCGCGCAGGGCGCCTGGTCACACTGCTTGACGACTTCCTGCCCGCTACCCGCCCGGTCAACCTGGTCTATCTGCGCCAGCGCAGCGCGCTACCCAAACTGGATGCCTTCATTCGCTACATCCTGAGGCATGCGGGGTAAGGGGCCGCGCCGAATCGGCATTGGCGCCTTCGCAGGGCAACACGATGGACCCTAACCCCCTGCCACGCTACCGATGAAGTTCGCCAGCTCTGCTGTCCGGGGGGCCGCGAAAACCTCGCGCGGATGGCCCGTCTCGTGGACCTTGCCCTGATGCATGAAGACCAGCTTGTCACCGACTTCCCGGGCAAAACGCATTTCGTGGGTGACCATGATCAGGGTCATGCCTTCACTGGCCAGCTGGCGCACCACACCGAGCACCTCATTGACCAGCTCGGGGTCGAGCGCCGAGGTGATCTCGTCGCACAGCAACACCTTGGGCGACATGGCAAGCGCCCGGGCAATCGCCACCCGCTGCTGCTGGCCGCCGGAAAGGCGGTCCGGGTAGGCGTCGAACTTGTCGCCCAGTCCAACCCTGGCGAGCATCTGTTCGGCCAACTGGCGGGCCTCGGCCTTGCCGGCCTTCTTCACCACCTGGGGCGCAAGCATGACGTTCTGGCCCACGGTCAGGTGAGGGAAGAGGTTGAACTGCTGGAACACCATGCCAACCTTCTGCCGCAGCGAACGCAAGTCGGCGCGGCTGGCATCCAGGTATTCGCCATCCACCTCGATCACCCCGTCGCTGATCGACTCCAGGCCGTTGAGGGTTCGCAGGAAGGTACTCTTGCCGGAACCGCTACGGCCGATGATGGCGACCACCTCGCCCTCCTCGATCGCCAGGTCGACCCCCTTGAGCACATGGTTGTCGCCATAGTACTTGTGCAATGCGGACACTCTAAGCAGGGGCATGCAGCCTCCTCTCCAGGTAACGGGCGCTCAGCGAGAGCGGGTAGCAAAGGACGAAGTAACCCACGGCCACCAGACCGTAGATCAGGAACGGTTCAAAAGTGGCGTTGGCCAACATGCCGCCAGTCTTGGTCAGCTCGGTGAAACCGATGATCGAGGTCACCGCCGTGCCCTTGACCACCTGCACCGAGAACCCGACTGTCGGTGCGACGGCAATGCGCAGGGCCTGGGGCAGGATCACATGGCGCAACTGCTCCAGACGGCTCATGGCCAGGCTGCCGGAGGCCTCCCACTGGCCATGTGGTATGGACTCGACGCAGCCCCGCCAGATCTCGGCGAGAAAGGCACTGGTGAACAGCGTCAAGGCGATGGCCGCCGCCATCCAGGCCGACACATCGATGCCGAACAGGGCGATGCCGAAAAACACCATGAACAGCTGCATCAGCAGCGGCGTCCCCTGGAACAGCTCGATGTAGCTCCTCGCCGCGCCACGCAGCAACCGGCTATCGGAGATGCGCGCCAACAGCAGCAACAGCCCGGCAATACCACCACAGACGAATGCCACCAGCGACAGCAGCAAGGTCCATTGCAAGCCTGCGAGCAGGTTGCGCACGATGTCCCACAAGGTGAAATCCATTCAGCGTCTCCCCATCAACGCGCGTCGACCGAACCATGCCAGCAGTTGGCGCACCAGGATGGCCATGACCAGATACAAGGCCGTGGTCAGCAGGTATGTCTCGAAAGCCCGGAAGTTGCGCGACTGGATGAAGTTGGCAGCGAACGACAGTTCCTCTGTGGCGATCTGCGAGCACACCGCCGAGCCGAGCATGACGATCACGATCTGGCTCGACAGGGCCGGCCAGACCTTGGCCAGTGCAGGTTGCAGCACCACATGGCGAAAAGCCTCGAAACGGCTCATGGCCAATGCCGCCGCAGCCTCCAGTTGCCCTCTGGGGATGGCCTGGATACCCGCCCGAATGATCTCGGTGGAATAGGCGCCAAGGTTGATCACCATGGCCAGTACCGCCGCCTGCCATTCCGTCAACCGAACGCCAAGCGCGGGCAGGCCGAAGAAGATGAAGAACAACTGGACGATGAAGGGCGTGTTGCGGATCAGCTCCACGTAAAGGCCGAACAGGGCATCGAACGGCCGTAGTCGCCAGGCGCGCACCAGCGCACCAAGCACACCGATGGCCACCCCGAACAGGGTGCCGATCAACGTCAGCTCAAGCGTGAACACAGCCCCTTCGAGCAGCAGGCCGCCCTGGGCCAGCACCGGGGAAAAATCAAATTGATAGGCCATGGGTCAGCGACTCCAGGGCCGTTCAAAGGTCGGCCGGCAATGGCTGCTTCAGCCATTTTTCGGCATTGCGGTTGAGGCTGCCGTCGGCCTTGGCCGCATCCAGGGTGGCGTTGACCTTCTCGAGCAAGGCCGGCTCCTGCTTGGCCAGGCCCACGTACACGGGCGAGTCCTTGAGCTTGACCTTCATCACCGGCACCTTGCCCGGGTTCTTCTCGGCAATGACAGCCATCACCACGCTGCCGCTGGCGATCAGCTCGACCTGGCCCGACAGGTAGGCGGCGATGGTCGAGTTGTTGTCCTCGAAGCGCTTGATGATCGTACCCTGTGGGGCGACCGCGGATAACGCCATGTCCTCGATCGAGCCACGCGTGACACTGATGGTCTTGCCGGCAACGGCACCGATATCGTCGACCGACGTATCGGCCGGCCCGAACACTGCCAGGTAGAACGGTGCGTAGGGGCGGGAAAAATCGATCACCGCTTCTCGCTCGGCGTTCTTGCCCAGGCTGGAAATCACCAGGTCGACCTTGCCGGTCGTGAGGAACGGAATGCGATTGGTGCTGTTGACCGGGGTCAGCGCCAGCTTGACGCCGAGCCTGTCAGCCAGCAGTTGCGCGGTGTCGATGTCCAGGCCGCGGGGTTTGAGGTCCGGCCCTACCGAGCCGAAGGGAGGGAAGTCCTGGGGTACGGCGACCTTGAGCACGCCCCGGGCAGTGATGTCGGCCAGCGCATCGGCCTGGGCCTGGGAAACGCTCATGACGCCGCCGCAAAGCAGGGTGGCCAGAAACAGGGTACGGATGTTTTTCATGGAAAATGCCTCGGGTGCATGCGAAGAAGTTGCCTAGCCCGAAAAGCACAGGCCGTGCCAGTGTTGCCCGGCAGCCCCGGAATACGCTTTCGCCCCTTGGCATCACGCGGTCTTACTGGTCTGAACAGATAGCACCAATCGCTCTGCCATCGCCCCCCTTTCGTGCAGCCACCTGCCCCGTTGCGTCAGCGTGGGGCGAGACTTGCCAGGCAACCGCTAAAGCCTTTAAAAAGCGCAGACCCCTTGCCAGCTGGTCTGAACAGATGCTCGACACACTCCCCCGTGCAGTTCCGGAAATCGCTTTGCAGGCTATCCGCAGGCTGATCCAGGACGGCGACTACCAGCCTGGTGATGCCCTGCCCTCCCAACGTGACCTGGCAGAGCAGTTGGGTGTAAGCCGCGCCTCCCTGCGCGAGGCGCTGTCCTCCTTGAGCGCCTTGGGGCTGGTGAGCGTACAGCCGGGCAAGGGAGTATTCGTCCTGGCGCCGCCACCCACTACCGGTTTCTCCTGGCCCTATGCCGAACAGGTATCCGCCGTCGATACGTTCCAGTTGCGCTATGCACTCGAAGGGTTTGCCGCCGGCTTGGCGGCGCTGTACCTGACGGCAGCGGACATCGATGCGCTCGAAGCCAATGTCGAGTCGATGCGCCAGGAGCTGCGTGCTGGCCATTTCGAGGCCGCCGCGCGCCTGGACTTCGCCTTTCACCGTCGCCTGCTGGAAGCCAGTGGCAACCACGCCATGCTGCAGGTGATCACCACCAACCAGGACATTTTCCTGGAGAGCCAGAAGCTGCCGTTCATTCGCCCGGAACGCGCCATGGAGACCTGGCAGGAACACCGCAAGATCCTGCGCCAGCTTGCCCGTGGCAACCAGGCCGGGGCGCAGCGTGCGATGCAAGAGCATATCCGCAACGCGGCATCGCGCACGAACGTGGTGTTCGCGTGCTGACTAGTCCGACAAACGCCGGAACACCAAACCGGAAATTCCACACATGGCAGCGCACAGCACCATCACCGTGGAGATATCTGCCACCGAAGTTTCGCTACGCCCGCCCAACCCGGCCAGCATCCCTAACAGCCCCCCTGCCAGGCTCACCGACATGGCCATGGTCAGCTGCACGGACATCGCCGACAACGAACTGGCCGCCGCCGAACGCTCACCGGGCACGTCCTGATAACTGGCAGCCCCCAACGTCGAGAACTGCAGTGAACGCACCAGGCCTGCGGCGAACAGCACCATAGCCATCAGCCACACAGCAGTATCACGATCGAAACTGGCGCACAGGGCAATCCCCACACCACTGAGCACGGCATTGCAACTGAGCACCCGTCGATAGCCGTAGCGCCGCACCAATGGCACTGCCAGTACCTTCATCAGCAGCGCGCCGACGCCGCCGCTGACCACCAGCCATCCCGCCGCCAACGGGCTCAAGCCCAGGCAGTTCTGCAGCAGTAGCACGATCAGGAACGGCTGGGCTGCCGACCCCAGGCGGAACAGCCCGCCACCCGCCTGGGCCACGCCAAAGCTGCGCAGGCGCAACAGCGACAGGTCCACCAATGGATTGGGATGTCGCCGCGCGTGCAGCAGATACCCCAACGCACAGGCTCCCCCACCGGCCACCAGCACCATCGCCCAGGCCTGCGGCAACTGCCCCAGCCCCAGCGATTCCAGGCCGAACACCAACATGGCCAGGGCCCCGCCGCTGAGCAGCAAGCCACGCACGTCCAACGGTGGCACCGGCCGTGCCGGATAGTCCGGTACATGGCGCAAGATCAGCCAGCAACCGAGCAGGCAGATAGGCAGGTTGATCAGGAAGATCCAGTGCCAGGACAGCACCGTCACCAGCAAACCGCCGAGCAACGGACCGACCAGCGGCCCCACCAGTGCCGGCAGGGCCAACCACGACATGGCCTGCAGCAGCTGCTCACGGCTCGACCAGCGCAGGATGATCACCTGCCCCACCGGTGTCATCAGAGCCCCGGCTGCCCCCTGCAGCATGCGCCCCAGGCACAGCTGCCAGAGCGTATCGGCCAGGGCGCAGGCCAGCGAGGCGCAAGTGAACAAGCCCATCGCCGACAACATGACCTGGCGTGGGCGAAAGCGCTCGGCGGCCCAACCGCTGACCGGCACGCACAGGGCCAGGGCAAGCATGTACAGCGACACCACCAGATTCATGCGCAGCCCTGGCTCGCCGAAATCGGCGGCCATCCGCGGCAGGGCGGTCATCACCGCAGTGCTGTCGAGCAGCTCCATGAACAATGCGGCACCGATGATCACCGGCACCTTGGGGCTTTGCACATGGCCGGCCAGCAAGGCCGGCTGGGCAGTCAAAACAGCCCCGAGACAGGTGGGCGAGTGCCCTTGAGCTGCCAGGCACCGACCACCGCCGCCTTCCACTGGCGGGGGTTATGATTGGCCACGGTGCGGGCGTTGCGCCAGTGGCGGTCGAGGTTGTGCTGGCGGCCGGTGGTGGAGGCACCGCCAACGTCGAACAGCGTTTGCGCAGCCTTGAGCGCCAGCTCGGCGACCAGGTACTGGGTCTGCGCCACCTCGATCGCGGCCTGCTCCACGGCGGCTTCATCCAGTTGCGCGGCCCAGGCCTTGTCGATGGTTGCAGCGGCCTTCAGGACCATGGCCTCGGCGCCATAGGCACGGGCAGCGATATCGCCTACCGACAGCTCAACATAGGGGTCATCCACCGAGCGGCTGGCCGTGCTGTGCTTGATCGGGCGGGCATGCTCGCGGGTGAAGCGGGTGGCGTCGTCCAGCGCATTGCGGGCAATACCGCCCAGCACGGTGGCAAGGAACAGCTGCAGGAACGGCGTGACGATGGTGCGCTTGCCCTCCTCCACGGTGCGCGTGCGGATATCGCTGGACTCGACGCGCACATTGCGCAAATGGGTGGTGCCGCTGGCGGTCAGGCGCTGGCCCATGGCATCAAAGTCGTCGACCAGCTCCAGGCCCTCGCGGTCGCGCGGCAGGATGAACGACACCGGCTGCTCGTCCTCGTCCAGGGCAACGGCGCTGACGTAATCGGCGAACAGCGCCCCCGTGCTGTAGAACTTGCTGCCATTGGCGCGAAAGTGCTCGCCCTCGCGCACCAGGCGCGCGGCGATGGCGCCGTTGGCACCGCCCAGTTCCCAGCCGGCATTGCCAATCACCGCACCCTGGAGATAGCGTGCGAACCAGCGCTCGCGCTCCTGCTCGGCGCCTTCGGCCTGCGCGGCCAGCAGGCCTTCGACGAAGGCAAAACCTGGGCGCAGGGCCTGGGCCACGTTGGAATCGACCGAGGCGACTTGCAGCAGCAGTTCGATCACATCGCTGACAGTGCCGCCGGGGCCGCCGTACTGCTCAGGGATACGCACGGTGTAAAGCCCGGCTGCCGCAAGCTGGGCAATGGCCTCATGGGGCAGCTGGCGTTCGCGCTCGCGCTGCGCGGCACCTTCGCCGATTGCGGGCAACAAGGCCACGATGCGGGCCTTCAGCTCCGCGACGCTGGTGGCCGGAGCCAGGGTTGGGAAACGTTGAAATGTGGTCATGGTTCAGTCCTTTAAGTGCATCTTTCGTTTAAGCGACCCGAGCCTGGTGGGAGCAGCTGTCTTGCCAATGTCTTGAGGCTGGCGCGATCCCTGGGGAGCCGCGCAGGGCTTGACGTCTCAGTTCACCTTCAAATCGCGATCTTCCACAGGCGGGTTTCGTCGAACAGGTCGAACGCCTCGTGCACCAGGTCCAGCGGCGGCACCACCAGTTCGGCGCCGCTACCGGGCAGGCGCGGCACCGCGCCGAGCAATCGCCGGGTGTATGCGTGGGCCGGGTTATCGAACAACTGTTCGACCGGTGCCTGTTCCACCACCTGACCATGGCGCATCACCAGCACGTCGTCGCTGACATGGCGGATCACCCCCAGGTCATGGGAGATGAACAGGTAGGCCAGGCCCAGTTCGTCCTGCAGGTCGGCCAGCAGGTCGAGCACCTGGGCTTGCACCGACACGTCCAGGGCCGAGACCGGCTCGTCGCAGATGATCACCTTGGGCTCGCTGGCGATGGCCCGGGCGATTGCCACCCGCTGGCGCTGGCCACCCGACAGTTGCAACGGTCGGCGCTGGGCAAGCGCTGCCGGCAGGCGCACCTGGTCGAGCAGCACAGCGATGCGTGCGGGTCTGGCGGGTGCCTCGATACCGGCTACCTGCAACGCGTCATCAAGAATCTGCGCCACGCTCCAGCGCGGGTCGAACGAGCCCAGCGGGTCCTGGTAGATCACGCTGATCTCGCCACGCAACGGCCGGCGCACGGCCTCGCTCACAGCGTTGGCCGGGCGGTTCCAGGGTTGCCCGCGATAAAGCACCTCACCCTCGTCGGGCTGCAGCAGGCCGAGGGCGATGCGTGCCACGGTGGTCTTGCCCGAGCCGGACTCACCGACAATGCCCAGGGTGCGCCCGGCACGCAGGGTGAAATCGACACCCTGTACCACCTGCCGCACCAGCCCGTCGGGGCCGAGGTAGCGCTTGCCCAGACCACGGCCTTCGAACAGCACGTCACCGTGCGAGCGTGCCCGCGGTTCGATGCGCACGCCAACCCGCTCGGGTGACAGCCGGCTACCGCGCGGGTGCTCGGCCGGCACTGCCGCCAGCAAGGCCCGGGTGTAGGGGTGGCGCGGCTGGCGCAGCACCTGCTGCATCGGCCCCTGCTCCACCACTTCGCCATGGCGCAGCACCACCACCTCGTCGGCCAATTGTGCGACCACTGCCAGGTCGTGGCTGATGATCAGCAGCGAGGCGCCACGGGCCTTGATCTGCTGGAACACCTCGAGAATCTGCGCCTGCACGGTGGCATCCAGTGCCGTGGTCGGCTCATCGGCGATCACCAGCGCGGGGTCCAGGGCCAGGGCACTGGCGATCAGTGCACGCTGGCGCAGGCCGCCAGACAACTGCCCCGGACGCTGGCGAGCACGCAGCTCGACATCCGGCACGCCTACTCGCTCGAGCAACTCATGCACACGTGCAGTACGGGTGTGGCGGTCACCGTATCCGTGGGTCTGCAGCACTTCGAGAATTTCCTTGCCCACAGGCCGCAACGGGTCCAGCGACACCAGCGCATCCTGCAGCACGAAGCCGATGTCCTTGCCACGCACCGCCCGCCACTGCCGCTCGCTGAGGTCGAGCAGGTCATGGCCGGCGAAACTCAGGCGACGGGCGCTCACTTTCGCTCGCGCGCCGGCCAGGCCGACCAGGCAGCGGGCACTGACGCTCTTGCCCGAGCCGGACTCACCAACCAAGGCCACGCATCGGCCCGGCGGCAAGGTGAAAGACAAATCACGGACCACGCTGCCGTCATCAAAGGCCACGTTCAGTCCTTCGACGGTCAAGGTCTTGTCGCTCATGGCAGGCGCCCCTCCAGACGTTGTTGGATGTAACGGCCGGTCACGGTGGTCGCCAGGGTGGTGAGGACGATGAACAGGCCAGGGAAGAAGGTGAGCCACCAGGCATTGGCGATGAAGTCACGCCCCATGGACAACATCGTCCCCCACTCCGGCGCCGGTGGCCGCGCGCCCAGGCCGAGGAAGCTCAGCGCCGAGGCCCAGACGATGGCCTGGCCAACGCCCATGGTCAGCGTCACCACCAATGGCCGCATGGCATTGGGCAACAATTGGCGCAGCACGATGCGCGCAGTCGGGTGCCCCAGCGCCCGCGCCGCTTCGATGTAGCCGGCGTTGCGTACCGCCAGCACCTGGCCACGGACCATGCGCGCGTACCCCGGCGCACCGCCCAGCCCGGTGGCGACTATCAGCGGGCCGACGCCGCTGCCGAACACCGCCACGAACAGCAGCGCCAGCACCAGGCTGGGGAAGGCGAACAGCACTTCCAGCAACCAGCCGACCGCACGGTCCACGCGTGCGCCGCCAAGGCCACCAAGCAGGCCGAGGGCGATGGCGATGACCATGGAAATGGCCGTCGCCGCGAGGCCGATCAGCAGGCTCTGCCGTGCGCCGTGGATGATCCGCGCAAAGATGTCGCGCCCTGACTGGTCGGTGCCCAGCCAGTGCGCCCAACCGGGCGGCTGAAACGCTTGCCGCGGTACGATGGCCAATGGGTCGATGCGAGTGAACAGCCCCGGCGCCAACGCGGCCAGAAGCAATGCGAACAGGAACAGGATCGCCAGGCTTGCGCCCAGCGGCGGCAGTTTCAGATGACGCTGCCGGCGCAACGGCGCAAGGGCTTGATCATGGGTCAGGTCTGTCATGCTGCAGCCTCCTGCTGCCGAGGGTCGATCCACTGGTACAGCAGGTCGACCAGAATGTTCGCCAGCACATAGCCAGCCGCAACGACCAGGCTTATACCGATCACCAAGGGCAGGTCCTGGGCCTGCACTGCCTGGTACAGCTGGCGCCCCACCCCCTTGCGGGAAAAGATCACCTCGCACACCACCGCACCACTGATCAGTGCGCCGATGGCCCAGCCCGACAGCGACACACCTGGCAGCAAGGCATGGCGCAAGGCGTGCCGAAAGCGCACGGCCAGGTCACTGAGGCCGCGTGTACGGGCGGTCAGGATGAAGGGTTGATCGAGGGTGAGTTCCAGCGACTCGCGGGTGACCTGGGCGATGAAGCCGGCCAGCGGAATTGCCAGGGATAACGCCGGGAGTATCAGGCTGGCGAAACTGTCACTACCGGCCGGCGGGAACCAGCGCAGGCCGAAGGCGAATACCGCCAGCAGCACCACGCCGAGCCAGAAGTGCGGCAGTGCCGCGCTGAGGGTTTCTGCCAGCGAGGCGATGCCGCCGACCAGCCTGCCGCGCCCGGCGGTGACCACTGTCAGCAGCAGCACCAGCACCCAGGCCAGCAGCAGGGCGGCGATGGTCAGTTCCAAGGTCGCCCCGCCCTGCTCGGCCAGCACCCGGGTAACCGGCAGGTGCTGCGAGTAGGACACCCCCAGATCACCTTGCAGCAGGCGTCCCAGGTAGAACACGTACTGCACGGCCAACGGCTTGTCGAGGCCATACTCCACGCGCGCGGCTTCAATCGCTTCGGGCGTGGGGTTGCCGCTGGGGCCACCGAGGATCGCCAGCACCGGGTCACCCGGCATCAGCCGGAGTGCGAAGAACGTCAGGGTCGCCACCGCCCACAGCACCAGCACGCCGCCGGCCAGGCGGAGGGTGGCGCGCCGGCCCAGGGCGGCCAGGCGTTCGCGGCGTGGGTCGATCACCGCGAGTGTCGTCGTAGTCATTTGTTCACCCATGCGTCATAGAGGTAGGTCACCGCCAGCGAAGGCTCCAGGCGCACGCCATGGGCGGTCTTGTAGATGCCCAGGCGCGTGCTTTGCGGGTAGGTGGTGAGTTGCAGGTACTGCGCGGCAGCCTGTTGCTGCGCCTGGAAGTAGCGCTGGCGGCGCAGGTCCGCATCCTGGGTGGCCAGCGCACTGTCGAGCAGCGCGTCAAAACCGGGGTCGGCATAGCCGGAGGAGTTCTGGTGGTAACCGCCAACCCCGGCCGGCTGCACGAAGGCGGTGGTGAAGATGATGCGTAGCACATCGGGGGTGTTGGTGTTCCAGTAGCCGATGCGGATGTCATAGTCCCAGGCGGCCTGGCGCGCGGTGACCTGGGCATCGCTCATCTGGTCCAGCACCAGCTCAAGGCCTGCCTGGCGGGTAGTTGCCTGCACCTGTTCCCACAGGGTCAGCTCCGACGGCGGTGTGCGCGCACCGATCAGCACGATGGCGCGCAGCCGCTGGCCGTTCCTGGTGCGGTAGCCTTCGCTGTCGCGGCCGGTCCAGCCAGCCTCGTCGAGCAGCCTGGCAGCGCGGGCCGGGTCATAGTCCTGGCCGCGCTCGAAGTCACCGCTGTAGAACGGCGTGGCCAAGCTCAACGGGCCACCGGCGCGGGGGAACTCGCCGAAGTACACACTTTTCAGCGCCCCCTCGACATCGGCGCTGCGAACGAAGGCCTCGCGCACACGGATGTCGTCGAACGGTGCGCGGCGCAGGTTGAAGGTGCCGTTGGTGGGGTTCCCCGGGCGCTGGGCAATGATCAGTTCCACGTCCGGGTTGCGCCGTGCTGCTTCGTGCGATTCTGGTGGCAACGCTTCGATCACATCGACCTCACCGGCCTGCAGCGAGGCGAAGCGCACCGACGGCTCCTGGATGAACTTCCAGACGATGCGATCAAGGTACGCAGGGCCCTGGTGCCGAGCGGTCGGTGGCGCCCAGTTGTAGGCTGGGTTGCGCACCAGTTCCACCTGGTTCTGCCGGTCCCAGCGCACCACCTTGAACGGCCCGCTGCCGACCGGGCTTTCGCAGTTCTGGTCACGGCTGCGTTGCAGTGCGGTGGGCGACTGGATGCCGAGAAAGCCCTGGGCCAACACTTCGAGGAAGGCCGCATAGGGCGTCGCCAGGGTGACTTCGGCAGTGTAGGTGTCGAGCACCTTGGTGCCGCGGTATTGGCGGATATAGCCACCAGCGGTACTGGACTGGGTCTTGGGGTTGGCCATGTGGTCGAGGTTGGCCTTGACCGCTTCGGCATTGAACGGTGTGCCGTCGGTGAATTGCACGTCGCGGCGCAGGTGGAAGGTGTAGCGCAGGCCATCTGGCGAAACCTCCCAGCTTGTCGCCAGCCAGGGACCGATCTGGCCGTTGCTGTCCATCGACACCAGCGAATCGAGGTACTGCTGGGCAACGAACACCTGCGGCATGTCGCCAGCCACATGCGGGTCGAGGCAGGTGGGCTCGCGGTCGGTGGCGTAGACCAGGGTGCCGCCCTGCTGTGGCGTGGTGCTTTGCGCGGCGGCGTGCTGTTCGGTTTTTTCGCAGCCGAGCAAGGCCAGTGCGGTGCAGAGCGGGATCAGGGGGAGGATGGGTGTGTTCAAGGGCGCTCCTGCGGGGACTGGGCTTCGATAGGCCTGTTGCAGGAGTTGTGCCGGGTTCAAGGGATTGATTTTGCTGGGGTTTGCCGAGGGTGAGGTGCTGTTGCGGGGGCAAAGTGTCCGGGGGGTGTTGGTGGGGCGACAGTGAACTGTGTTTTGTTTGTGATCGTCGATGCCTCTCCTGAGATTTCCCGATTGGCTGTTCCTGCCACTTCGCGGGCAAGCCCGCTCCCACAGCCTTGAAGCCTGTAGTGATCCTGTGGGAGCGGCTTTAGCCGCGAAGAATCCAACACGGTGCATGGCACCGGCTGCGCCGGTGTTCGCGGCTAAAGCCGCTCCCACAGTGTCCCTGCACATTTAATGAGTCATGTGCAGTTCTACAAGAGCGGCCTTGCCCGCGTCAGGGCTGGCACGGGTTTACACCGCAATCCGCGTAAACCAGCTTGGCCGCGCCGCCGGAAGATGAGGTACGGCATCGAGCAAGGCACGGGTATAGGCCTGATGCGGCTGGCCGAGCACCTGGGCTGCCGGGCCCTGCTCCACCACCCTTTCCCCTTGCATCACCAGCAGGTGGTCACTGACCTGCTCCACCACCCCAAGGTCGTGGGAGATGAACAGGCAAGCCAGGTTCAACTCCGCCTTGAGCTCGGCCAGCAATGCGAGGATGCGCGCCTGCACCGACACATCCAGCGCCGATACCGGTTCATCCAGCACCAGCACCCTGGGCTTCATGGCCAGCGCCCGGGCAATCGCGATACGCTGCCGCTGCCCGCCCGACAACTCCAGCGGGCGACGATCGAGCAACCCCACCGGCAACTGCACCCGCTCCAGCAACCCCGCCGCCTCGGTGCGCTGCAGCGCACGCGGTATACCTGCATGCGCCAGCGCCTCGGCCAATACCCGCAACACGGTGTAGCGTGGGTCGAACGAAGCCAGCGGGTCCTGAAACACCACCTGGATCCCCTGCCGTGCCTGGCGCCGCTGCGCGGCAGACAACGCAAGCCAGTCCTGCCCGGCCAGTTGCAGGCTGCCTTGCTCCGGCCGCTCCAGCCCCAGCAGGATGCGCCCCAGCGTGCTCTTGCCGGAGCCGGACTCGCCCACCACGCCCAGGGTTTGCCCGGCGCGCAACTGCAGGGACACGTCGTTCAGCACCTGGCGCATCCGCCCGTCCGGCCCGACAAAGGCCTTGCTCAGGCCGCGTGCCTCCAGCACCACGGGTTGTTCGTCCACGCCATCCTCCACCAGTGCCAGGGCCGGCGCCGCCGGACGTTTGAAATGCACCGCCCGAGCCGCGCTCAGCAGGCGCTGGGTGTAGGGGTCCTGCGGGTCCTGCAGGATCTGTTCGACACTGCCCTGCTCCACCACCACCCCATGGCGCATCACCGCCACCCGGTCGGCCAGGCGCGCGACCACGGCCAGGTCATGGCTGACCATCAACAGGCTGTTGTCGCGCTCGCGCAGTTGCTCCAGCAGGTCGAGAATCTGCGCCTGCACTGTGGCGTCCAACGCCGTGGTGGGCTCGTCCGCGATCAACAGGCGCGGCTGACAGGCGATGGCCGAGGCGATCAGGGCGCGCTGCCGCAGGCCACCGGACAGTTGCCACGGGTATTGTCGGGCGCGGACTTCGGGTTCAGGTACGCCTACCTGGCGCAGCAGTTCGAGCACCCGCAAGCGCCGCGGTTCAGCAGACAGGTCAGTGTGCAACAGCAGCGGCTCTTCGATCTCGGCGCCGACGCGCCGCAGCGGATCGAGCGAACCCAGTGCATCCTGCATGACAAAGCCGATACGCCCACCGCGCAAGCGCTGCCAACCCGTTTCGTCGACCTGGCGCAAGTCCTGCCCGGCAAAGGCCAGGCGCTGGGCCTGCACGCGGGCACCCACCCCGGTGAGGCCAACCAGGGTACGCGCCGTCACGCTCTTGCCCGAGCCCGATTCGCCTACCAGCGCCAGGCACTGCCCGGCATGCAGTTGCAAGTCGACGCCGTGCACCACCGGCACACCGTTGAAGCTCACGCGCAAGTCGCGGATATCCACCAAGGGTGCCGGGTGCTTTTCGAAGATGCTCATGGGTTTCTGCCCTCGCTACGGCGCAGCCAGTCGCGGCCGATGACGGTGATGGAAATGACAGTCAGGGTGATCGCCAGCGCAGGCCAGGCCATCAGCCAGGGCGCGTTGGCCATGAAATTGCGCGCCACTGCCATCATCGCGCCCCACTCCGGCGCGGGAGGTGGTGCGCCGAAGCCGAGGAAGCTCAGTGCGGCGGCGGCGGTGATGGCGCCACCCAGGCCGATGCAGGCCAGGATCAGCACGGGTTGCACGGCGTTGGGCAGCACATGCCAGAACACCACTGCCAAAGGCCTGCGGCCCAGCGTGACGGCTGCCTCGACGAAGCTGGCACGCCGGATGGTCAGGGCCTGGGCACGCACCAGGCGGGCATAGCGCGGCACCGAGGCGATGCCAACGGCGAGGATCAGGTTGCTGGTGCCTTGGCCGAACAGGGTGATGATCACCAGCGCCAGTAACAGGTCCGGGAAGGCCAGCAGCACATCGACGGCGCGCATCAGCAGGTTGTCCAGCCAGGCCGGAGCGAGGCCGGCGAGCAAGCCGAGCAGCGTGCCCAGGCCGAGCCCGACCAGGGTGGCGGCCAGGCCGATGTAGAGCGATGGGCGGGCGCCATGGACCAGCCGGCTGAGGACGTCGCGGCCGTTCTCGTCGCTGCCCAGCCAGAAGGCGGGGCCTGGCGGGTGGTAAGCCAGGCGGGCGTCGGCGGCCAACGGGTCGGTTGGCGAGAGCCAGTCGGGGAAGGTTACTGCCAGCAGTATCAGGCCCAATATGATCCAGGCCAGCGTCAGGCCTGGGCGAATCTGCCACCTGCTGGTCACTGTGTCTGGTATGGATACGATTGCGTTCATGTCTGTCCTTCTTGTGTCGCCTGTACCGGCCTCTTCGCGGCTGAAGCCGCTCCCACAGGATCACCGCAAAGGCTGAATCCGTGCGGTCCCTGTGGGAGCGGCTTCAGCCGCGAACAAGGGCGAAGCCCTTGCCATGTGGGCTACGGGGCCGGGTTGGGAATACGGCGGTGCACGGCCTGGATCTCGGCCAGCACTTCATCGCTCAATTGCACATCCAGTGCGCTCAGGTTCTCCTGCAACTGCAACAAGGTGGTCTGCCCGGTGATCGCACTGGCCACGAACGGCTGGCGTATGACGAACGCCAGAGCCAGTTGTGCCGGTGTCAGTCCATGCTCCCGTGCAATCTGCACATAACCGGCAATCGCGCTGTTGGCCTCTTCGCTGCCGTAGCGATTGAACGTGCGATATACCGACGACAATCGCGAACCTTCCGGCCGCGCCCCGTTCAGGTACTTGCCGGTCAACGCCCCGAACGCCAGCGGCGAATAGGCCAGCAGGCTGATCCCCTCACGATGGCTGAACTCCGACAGACCGTTCTCGTACAAGCGATTGAGCAGGCTGTACGGGTTCTGGATGCTGGCAATCCGCGCCAGGCCCTTGTCCTCGCTGTGCCGCAGGAATTGCGCCACACCCCACGGTGTTTCGTTGGAGACACCGATATGGCGCACCTTGCCGGCCTTGACCTGCTCGTCCAGCACTGCAAGGGTTTCTTCGATGGCTGCCGTTTGCGGATGGTCGTCGACGTAGGGGTATTCACGGATGCCGAAGAAGTTGCTGGTGCGATCGGGCCAATGCAGTTGGTAGAGGTCCAGGTAGTCGGTCTGCAAGCGACGCAGGCTGCCCTCCAGGGCCGCGACGATGTTCTTGCGGTCGTGGTGCGACAGGCCATCGCGGATGTGCGCCTGGCCACCGGGGTCGCGGGCCGGGCCGGCGATCTTGCTGGCCAGCAGGACTTTGTCGCGGTTGCCGCGGGCGGCGAGCCAGGTGCCGATGTAGCGCTCGGTGGTGGTCCAGGTTTCAGCACGGGTGGGCGTGGGGTACATCTCGGCGGTGTCGATGAAGTTGATGCCTGCAGCAAGGGCAGCGTCCAGTTGCTGGTGAGCATCCTGTTCGCTGTTCTGGTGCCCCCAGGTCATGGTGCCGAGGCTGAGCAGGCTGACTTGCAGGTTGGTGTGGCCGAGTGGGCGGTAGCGCATGGTATCGAGTCCTTGGATGATGCGTTGATGTCTGGGCGGCAGCCCTCAGACAGCCCGTGCGGTCTCGCGCCGGGCTTGTGCAAACTGGTTCGCTGCTTTCGGCAATCCCAGGTGATCGCGCAAGGTGGTGCCGGTGTATTCGGTGCGGAACAACCCGCGCTTCTGCAGCAGCGGTACCACCTCTTCGACGAACACCCGAGCACCTGACGGGAACATGTCGGGCATGATGTTGAAACCATCCCCCGCCCCTGCCAGAAACCACTCGGCCAAGGTATCGGCAACCTGTTCCGGGGTACCGACGGCCAACCGGTGCCCGACCAGAATCCGCCGCGACAGCTGGCGAATGGTCAGGTTCTCACTGCGCGCCAGGTTCAACTGAGCCTCCAGAAAACCATGCGACCCGCGCTCGAAATCCGCCACCGCGCCAATCCGTTCCCATGGCAATGGCGCATCCGGGTCCAGCTCGCTGACATCGATGCCGATACGCCCCGCCACCTGCTGCAACAGGCCGTGCTCGCCATGCCAGGCATTGAGTTCGTCGAAGCGTGCATGGGCCTCGGCCTCGGTGCTGCCGATCACGGTCGACAGGCCGGGCATGATCTTCAGGTGCTGCGGGTCACGGCCCCAGGCTTTGGCCCGCGCCTTCATTTCCCGATAGAACGCCTGCCCGTCGGCCAGGGTGGTCTGAGTGGTGAAGATCGCATCGGCATAGCGTGAACCGAGTGCCTTGCCACCTTCGGAAGAGCCGGCCTGCACCAGTACCGGCCTGCCCTGCGGCGAACGCGGCAGGTTCAGCGGCCCCTTGACCTGAAAGTGCTTGCCCTTGAAATCCAGGGTGTGGACCTTGGCCGGGTCGGCAAAACGGCCGGTGCTGCGGTCACCGATGATCGCGTCCTCCTCCCAGCTGTCCCAAAGTTTCAGGGTCACGTCGACGAATTCCTCGGCCCGTCCGTAACGGTCCACATGCAGCGGCGCACCCGCCAGGCCGAAGTTCTGTGCTGCCGCATCACCGGCATTGGTCACCACATTCCAGGCCGCTCGGCCGCCGCTGATATGGTCCAGCGAGGCGATTCGCCGGGCCAGGTTGAAGGGTTCGTTGTAGGTGCTGGAGCAGGTCGCGATCACGCCGATGCGCTCGGTGGCGGCCGCCACTGCGGTGAGCAGCACGGTCGGCTCCAGGCGCCCGCCCGGCTGGGCGGACACATCCGGCGGCAACGCCGGGCCATCGGCAAGGAAGATCGCATCCAGGCAGCCGCGCTCGGAAATACGCGCGATATCGCGGTAATAGTTGACGTCGATATAGGCGTCGATTGCCGCCTCACCCTGGCGCCAGGCGCCGGAATGCGAGCCGAAGCCGAGGATGTTCATGCCCAGGCTCATCTGTTTCGTGGTCATGGCGGTTCTCCTGATCAGACTGCACTGGCTTCGTCGCCGCTGCCCTGCCCTTCGCTGGCGCTGGCGTGAAGGGCGCGCCAGGCCTGGGCCGGGCTGATGCCATTGAGGTAGTAGTTGCCCAACGCCTGCTCGCGGTAGATCGCCGGGTTGTGCGAAGCCAGGGTCCGGGCATTGCGCCAATGGCGGTCGAGGCGCCGGGCATTGCTGGTGGCCGATGCGCCGCCGACTTCGAACAGCAAGGTGCTCGCTTCCAGCACTTGCGGCAGGACGATCTGCTGCGCCTGAAAGGCGTGGATCTCGGCGTCGGTGTAAAGCTGCTCGGCCACCTCACCCTGCTGCCCGGCTTCGTACACCGCCTGCAGGCTCTGGCCCACGGCGGTGACTTGCGCATCAGCGGCGAAGGCCAGGCTCGACAGGCGACCGATAACCGCTTGCACCCGCGGGTCTGCGGCCGGCTGCGACTGCCCCGGCACACCAAAGGCACGGGTGCGGCCCTGGACGAACGCTACGGCATCGGCCAGCACTGCACGGCCGATGCCCGCCAGGGTGGCCAGGTGCACCGCCTGGTAGAACGCGGTGAGGTAGGATTCGGCGCGCAACTCGCCCTTGGCAAAACGGCGCAGCAGGTGCTGCGGCTGCACGCTGACCCGGGTGAAACGGGTGGTGCCACTGCCGGTCAGGCGCTGGCCGAAGCCGTCCCAGTCATCGACCCGCTCCACGCCCGGCGCACCGGTCGGCACCACGAGGCTGACAAAGTCGTCGCCATGGTTGGCCACTGCTGCCACCCAATCGGCGTACAACGTGCCCGTGCAGTAGTACTTTTCGCCGTCCAGGCGGTATCCGCCCTCGTCTTCGCTCAACTGCACGGAATTGCCGGTACTGTCGGTGCGTTCGGCCATGGCCGCGCCCCACAGTTCACCGGCGACCACGCGGGCGAACCAGTAGTCCTGAGAGGCGGCGTCGCCGGACGACAGCCGCCCTTCGACGAAGCCGAAGTGGGCGCGGAAAATCTGCGGCAGGTTGGAGTCGGCCTGCCCCAGACGCACCAGTTGGCGCAGCAACTGCGGCAAGGTTGCGCCTGAGCCACCGTGGCTGCGCGGCACGCGCAGGGCGCCGAAACGGGCTTCGCGTAGCCAGGCCACCGGCTCATGGGCCAGGGTGCGCTGCTGCTCGCGGGCCACCGCGCCTTCGGCGATACGCGCGTAGATCGGCGCAAAACGCGCGTCCAGCTCGGCATCGGTAATCGTGGTTTGACTCATGATGGTTCCTTTCAGGTGAATTCAGGAGCGTGCGGTGCGCGGGTCGATGGCCTGGGTCGCCAGGTCCACCAGCAGGTTGACCAGCACGTAGATCGCTGCCGCCAGCAGGGTGACGCCGAGCACCAGTGGCACGTCCTTGGTGGCGGTAGCGTCGAGCATCAAACGGCCAATGCCTTGACGGCCGAACAGCAGTTCCAGCACCACGGCACCGCCGAGCAGGCTGGCAAACACGTAGCCGGCCAGGGTCACCAGCGGCACCAGGGCATGACGCAGGGCATGGCGCAGACGCACAGCGATATCGCCCATGCCACGGGCACGGGCCTGGGTGATGAAGGGTTGTTCCAGCACCTGCTCCAGCGCCTGGCGCAACACCTGGGCAAGCACCGCTGCGATCGGCAGCGCCAGGGCCAGGCTCGGGAGTACCAGCGAGCGCCAACCGCTGGACCCGGACGGCGGCAACCAATGGAAGTAGAACGCGAAGGCCAACAGCAGCAGCGTGCCGATCACGAAGTTGGGCGCCGATGACAGCAACAGCTCGATGCCCGACACCACCGCCCGCAAACGCCGCCCACGGTTGGCGGTGAGCAGCGCCGAGGCTACCGCCAGCAGCACTGCCAGCACCGCCGCGCTGCTGGCCAAAGCCAGGGTCGCGGCAGCCTGCTCGCCAATCGCCTGGCTGACCGGTATGCGCAACCGGTACGACTCGCCCAGGTCGCCCTTGGCCAGGCGCGCCAGGTAGTGGCCGTACTGCACCCACAGCGGTTGATCGAGGCCGTACTCGGCACGCACCTGGGCCAGCAGCGCTTCGCTCGGCATGGCATCCGGGCCGCCGAGGATCGCCAGGGCGGTGTCGCCACCACTGTGCTGCATTCCGAGGAAAGTCAGGCTGGCCGCCGCCCAGAGCACTATCACACCGTCACGCAGGCGGCGCAGCAAGATCGACAGCAGCTTCATGGTTGCTCCTTTGCCAGCCATACGCTGGTGAACAGGGGAACATTGTGCGAACCATCGAACAGCACGCCGCCGATTGCGTTGCGGTAGGCCAGCAGCATCTGGCTTTCCACCGAAGGCACGGCCGGCACGGTCTCGCCCAGGCGTTGCTGGGCCTGGCGATACAGTTCGCGGCGTTGTTTCGGGTCGGTGCTGCGCCGGGCGTCGCCAAGCAACCGGTCGAGGGTGGCGTCACGGAAGTGGCCGACGTTCTGGCCGATCATTCGTGCGCTGGGGATGGATTGACTGTGGTAGAGGATGAACAGGCCATCGGCCGTGTTGGTGTGCCAATAGCCGCCGCCGATGGCGTCGAAGTCACCGCGGTAACGCAGCTCCATGACCTTGCTGAGCGGCAGCAACTCGATGCGCAGGTCGAAGCCGACCTTGCGCAGGTCCGCCTGGGCTGCCACCGAGACATTGGCCGGGAACGCCGGGTTGTCATAGGTCAGCAAGGTCGCCCCGAGGCGCTGGTCACCACGGGTGCGATAGCCTTCGGTGTCACGGCCGGTCCAGCCGGCAGCGTCGAGCAGGCGCCCGGCTTCGGCCGGGTCGAAGGCCAAGGCATCGCGGGCCACCGGGTCATAGCCGGGCGTATTCACGGCCAGGAAATCCCCCTTGGCCAGGTACTCGCCGAAGCCGGAGATCCACGCCAGGCCATCACGGTCGATGGCCTTGGCCATGGCCTGACGCACCCGCACGTCATCGAACGGCACACGCTCGACATTGAAGGTGATGCTACGCGACGGGTTGCCCTTGCGAATGCGGTTGCGCAGGGTCAGCTGCGGGTTGGCGCGGATCGCTGCGGCATTCTGCGCCGGTGCGTCCAGGGCCATGTCGTTGTCGGCGGCTTCCAGCGAGGTGTAGCGGATCATCGCTTCAGGCACGTAGCTCAACTCGATGCCGTCCAGATACGCCTCGCCCTGGTGGTTGATCGCTGGCGGCGCCCAGTCGTATCCCGGGCGACGGACAAAGCTGGCACGCTGGTCGCGCACCCAGCCGGTCAGCACGAAAGGCCCGGTGCCGATGGGCTGACTGGCGATGGTCTTCGGCGCTTCGAGGATCTGCCGCGGCGAGATCATCCCCAGCCAGGCTTGCGACAGCACATCCAGAAACGGCGCATAGGGCGCACGCAGGGTCGCCTCGAAGGTGTATTCGTCCACCACCCGTCCCTGCAGGTACGGCGCGATATAGGCGGCGGCCAGTGGCGACTTGGTCGTCGGGTCACGCATGTGTTCGAGGTTGACCCGCACGGCCTCGGCGTTGAAGTGCTCGCCATCGCTGAACGTGACGTCGTCACGCAGGTGGAAGGTGTAGGTCAGGCCGTCGGCGCTGATGTCCCAGCTTTTCGCCAGCCACGGCGTGAGGGTGCCGTCCTCGGCCTGGTACACCAGGCAATCGAACAGGATGCGGCCCATCCACTGCATGTTGCCATTGGACAGCGCGTGGATATCGAAGCTGCCGGCGTCGGTCGCTGCCGACACGCGCAGGGTGCCACCGCGCTTGCCGGGCTGCTGCTCGACGAAATCGCTGACCGGGTAGCGCATCACGCCGTTCACTTCGCTGAGCGCTTCGCCCTTGAGCAGCGCCTGGCTCTGCGCGGACGTGGCGGGTGGGCAGGCGGCAACTAACAGCGCACTGGCCACCAGGCATGTATTGAATAATCGGCAATTCAGCTGCACAAGGGGCCCTTTATATAGACGGCTACATAAAGGGCTATTGCAGTTGTCGTGCCAGCGCTAACACTGCGCATTCATTGAGGTTAGTTCAAACGGCCTGACGCATTAACCATACAAACTGTTTCATCCCTGTTGCGCTGACAACATCCAACCCTGTGGGCTGCGCTGTCGCGTAAATAACTGAAATTGCAATCAATCCGCGTCCCCTGTGGGAGCGGCTTTAGCCGCGAAGAATCCAACGCGTTGCATGGCACCGGCTGCGCCGGTGTTCGCGGCTAAAGCCGCTCCCCCAGGTTGCGCCATAGCATTCGGATATTTGTATATAACCTGCACTGTTCCGCAAACAACAGGGGCGCAACAAAATTTGCTTTTTTATTCAGCACTTCACACTAAAACTTTGGCCATACCCCCAAACTTCCGGCCTTTCGCCAGCTGGCACAGAAACTGCTCTCACCCATTCCGACAGGCCTGACTATTCCCATAGAACGCCGAGGATCTACGATGACTTTCAAGGAATTCAACGATGCGTGCGATTCAACCCCACCCACTGCGCCTGGCCATCCGCCACGCCGCCCTGGCCACCGCGGCCACGGCCCTGCTGGCCCCGGTCACGGTACTGGCCGCTGACCAGACCCTCGGCACGGTAACCGTGCAGGCCGCCAAGCAATCCGAAGTGCAACAGGCCGCCAGCGCCCTGGCCGAGGTGCCCGGCGGCACCAGCGTGGTCGACAGTGAAGAGGTCGCCAAGGGCCGCACTGCCACCCTGCAGGACACCCTTGGCTACCAGCCCGGCGTATTCGTGCAGTCCACCGGCGGCAACGACGCGGCGAAGATCTCGATCCGCGGCTCCGGTGCCAACACCTCGCCCGGCTACTTCCGTGAAGGCATCAAGTTCCTGTTCGACGGCCTGCCGCTGACCGGCCCTGGCGGCACACCCTACGAATTCCTTAACGCCAGCGGCGTGAACTACACCGAGATCCTGCGCGGCGCCAATGCCTTCCAGTATGGCGCGCTGACCCTCGGTGGCGCGGTCAACTTCGTCAACCACAGCGGCTACAGCGCCCCTGGCCTGCGCGTGCGCGCCGAAGCCGGCAGCTACCACTACCAGAAACAGAGCATCAGCTACGGTGGGGTCGAGGGCGACCTGGACTACTACCTGCAAGCCGACAACTACCGCAACGAGGGTTATCGCGACTACAGCCTGTCGAAGAGCTCGGGCATCGTTGCCAATGCCGGCTACCGCTTCAGCCCCAAGCTGGAAACCCGCCTGCTGCTGCGCTACCGCGATGAAACCCACAACGACCCCAGCGCCACCACCCTCAACGCCGCACTGCACCACCCGCGCCGCGCCAGCGCCACCGCCGAGAGCAGCGGTGCCGGTGCGCGCCGCCCGGGCAGCATCTGGGTGGGCAGCAAGACCACTTATACCTTTGACGACGATGCACGGCTGACCTTCGGCCTGTCGTATCACGACTATCGCCATACCAACAGCCCACGCAGCCCGAGCAATCCCAGTTACTGGGACTGGCACGACCTCGGCCTGTTGCTGGGCTATGACCGGGTCGACTACCTGTTCGGCCACGAAAGCCGCAGCAACATCGCCGTCACCGCCACCCAGCACCTGCGTGGCGGGGTGAACTCGGCCAACGACGACAAAGTGTCGCTCAAGCAGGTCAACTACAAGGACTCGTTCGACCGGGTGATCGCCCTGGGCAACGACCTCAACCTGGTCGACAACCTCTGGCTCACCAGCGGCGTGTCGTTCATCAACGTGCGGCGCAAGATCAACATCGACCACGCGGTGAACCCCAACACCACCAACTTCCCGCAGCACGTGGACTACGACAACTGGAGCATCGCTCCGCGCATCGGCCTGCGCTACGAGTTCAGCCCGAACCTGCAGGTATTCACCAACTTCAGCCGCAGCATCGACCCGCCTGCTTCCTGGGAGTACTCGGGCTCCGGCCCGACCCTGCCTTACATCCGCCCGTTGGTGGAGCAGAAGGCCAACACCTTCGAGGTCGGTATCAAGGGCTCGCACGGCATCTTCGATGGCAGCCTGGCCCTGTACCGCTCGTGGATCCACGACGAGCTGCTGAACGTGCAGATCATCCCCGCCACGTCATCGTCGGCAGCGGTCACCGGCGCCTTCAACGCCTCGCCAACCATCCATCAGGGTGTCGAAGCCGGCCTCAACACCCGCCTTTGGGTAAACCCTCAGGGCGACCTGGTCCGCTGGCGCCAGGTGTACACCTACAACGACTTCTACTACCGGCATGACGACACCTTCGGCGACAACCAGTTGCCGGGCGTGCCCAAGCACATCTACCAGGGTGAACTGCAGTACCAGGACCACAGCGGCTGGTACACCGGCGTCAACGTACAGTCAGCCTCGCGTACGGCAGTGGACTATGCCAATACCCTGTATGCGCCGTCGTACACCATCTGGGGAGCGAACCTGGGGTATGAGGCGCCGAAGGGCAACTGGAAGGTGTCGCTGGACCTGAAGAACCTGGCGAACAAGGCGTACGTGACGGCGGTGACGCCGGTGTACAACGCGCGCGGGCAGGATACTGCGTCGTTCTGGCCGGGGGATGGGATTGGCGCGTACGTGGGGGTGGAGGTCAGGTACTGAGCCGTTGATGCGGCCTGGTGTTTGACGACACGTCCAATCAAAGGGGCAACATCTGAAAGACGATGCTCTCGGTGCAAACCTGCCGACAGCATCGTCCTGATGCTGTTACCCCTGCGGGCACCGCTCACGCGTACCCGCGCGGCAACTCACAATTTGTAGCCGATCTGTCGTAACAAGCCCTTGCGCCACACAATGCCTTCATCATCTTCAATGTCAGTGGCGCGAACCCCGTCCACTACCCCCAGGACTGCTCGCCCCTGTTCCGTCTCGGCGAGAATCACTTCTACCGGATTGGCTGTCGCACAAAAAATGCAGCACACCTCTGGAACCAGCTTGACGGTGTTCAGCACATTCAGTGGATAGAATCCATCACCAAGAAAAATGATGAAACTATGGCCAGCCGCAATGTTTTGTGCATTTTTCTGGGCAAGCTCGATCATCGCGGTATCGGTGCCAGACCAGCGCACCAGGTGTTCGCCGGACGCTTCACAGAAGGCCAGGCCAAACTGAATACCTGGCACCGCATTTACCAGCGCTTCATGGATGTCCTCGACGGACTTGATGAAGTGCGTCTGGCCAAAAATGAAGTTCGTCGATTCTGGCTTGTCGATTTTCTGAGCGATGAGTTGCATCAAACACCTCCTTTCACGCTGTGGGTAGAAGGCTCTGGCGATAGATCAAGCTTAGCCACTCAGGGGCGACTGTGGCCTGGCTGCGGGACTCTCCCTGGATGCAGCCCATAACGAAAAATGCCCCGTATCTTTCGATACGGGGCATTCTCTTGACGGGCTCTGGCAGATTGCCAGACTTTACGCAGCGTGCGCATGCCCTTTTTTCACAACTTGCAGACAAAAAAGAAAGTCTGCAAATCTTTAATCTGGAGCGGGAAACGAGACTCGAACTCGCGACCCCGACCTTGGCAAGGTCGTGCTCTACCAACTGAGCTATTCCCGCGTCGTGATGGGTGCCATTCTAGCGATTTCTAAAACAGCGTCAACCCCTTGATTCAAAAAACTTTTATTTCTGCTCCGAGCCTTCGCGCAGGTGCGGCCAGGCGGCCAGCAGGTAGTGCACCATCGACCACAGGGTCAGCCCCGCCGCCACCAGCAGCAGCGCGTAGCCGAGGATTACCCAGAAGGTCACCGCCGGCGGGTTGCCCAGCAGAATCACCAGCGCCAGCATCTGCGCCGCGGTTTTCCACTTGCCAAGGTTGGACACCGCCACATGCGCCCGGGCGCCCAGTTCGGCCATCCACTCGCGCAGCGCCGACACCACGATCTCGCGGCCGATGATTACCGCGGCCGGCAAGGTCAGCCAGAAGTTGGCGTGGGTCTGCACCAGCAGCACCAGGGCCACCGCCACCATCAGCTTGTCAGCCACAGGGTCGAGGAAGGCACCGAACGGCGTGCTCTGCTGCAGGCGACGCGCCAGGTAGCCGTCCAGCCAGTCGGTGGCGGCGGCAACGGCGAACACACTGCTGGCGGCCATGTAGCTCCAGTGGTAGGGCATATAGAACAGCAGGATGAAGATCGGGATGAGCAGGACGCGTAGAACGGTGAGCAGGTTTGGAATATTCATCGGTACGACTGGCCGCAAGTTGAGCCCGCATTCTACTCGCTATGCAGGCTGGCATAAATCGACTCGGCAAGCTTTTTACTGATGCCGGGTGCTTTGGCGATTTCATCGATACTGGCGCGATTGAGCTCCTGCAGGCCGCCGAAATGTTTCAGCAGGTCGCGCCGGCGCTTGGGCCCTACCCCGGCCACATCCTCCAGGCTGGACACCCGGCGGGCCTTGCCACGGCGGGCGCGGTGGCCGGTGATGGCGAAACGGTGGGCTTCGTCGCGGATCTGCTGGATCAGGTGCAGGGCCGGTGAGTCACCCTTGAGGGTGAACTCGTGGTGCACGTCGTTCAGGTACAGGGTTTCGAAACCGGCCTTGCGCGTCACGCCCTTGGCCACGCCAAGCAGGGTCAGGTCGCTGAAGCCCAGCTCCTGCATCACGTCACGAGCCATGTTCAACTGGCCTTTGCCGCCGTCCACCAGCAGCACGTCTGGCAACTTGCCCTCGCCGTCCTTGATGCGCCCGTAACGGCGGGTCAGGGCCTGGTGCATGGCGGCATAGTCGTCACCAGCGGTGACGCCTTCGATGTTGAAGCGGCGGTAGTCAGACTTGAGCGGGCCTTCGGGGCCGAACACCACGCAGCTGGCCACCGTGGCCTCGCCGCTGGAATGGCTGATGTCGTAACACTCCAGGCGCTGCGGCACCTCGTCCAGCTTCAGCACCTCGGCCAGGGCCTCGAAACGTGCGGCCATGTGCTGGCGGTTGGCCAGGCGGGCATTGAGCGCCTGCTCGGCGTTGGTTACCGCCAGTTGCTGCCAGCGGGCGCGGGTACCGCGTACCCGGTGGCTGATGGTCAGCTCGCGGCCGCGCAGCGTGTGCAGCGCTTCAGTGATGGCTTCGAAGTCTTCGTGCACCACGTTGACGATCAGCTCGCCCGGCAGTTCGCGCTCGGCATTGCCCAGGTAGTACTGGGAGAGGAACGCGGCCATCACTTCGGCCACCTCCTCCTCGATGCCCACCTGGGGGAAGAAGTTCTTGCTGCCCAGCACCCGCCCGCCGCGCACGCTGATCAGGTGCACGCAGGCGCCACCGGGGTTGACGAAGGCGGCGATGACATCGACATCGCCGCTGCCGCCTTCGATGTACTGCTGGTCCTGGACCCGCCGCAGCAAGGCGATCTGGTCGCGCAACTCGGCGGCTCTTTCGAAATTGAGGGCCATGGCGGCCTTCTCCATTTCGGCATTGAGCTCGTTGCCCAGTTGCTGGCTACGCCCTTCGAGGAACATCACCGAGTGGCGCACGTCCTCGGCATATTCCTCGGCGGTCACCAGGCCCGTGCAGGGCCCTTTGCAGCGCTTGATCTGGTACTGCAGGCACGGCCGGGTGCGGTTGGCGTAGTAGCTGTCTTCGCACTGGCGCACCGAAAAGGCCTTTTGCAGCAGGCTGAGGCTTTCACGAATGGCCCCGGCACTGGGGTACGGGCCAAAGTAGCGGCCCTTGGCCTTCTTCGCCCCACGGTGAATACCCAGCCGCGGGAACTCGCCGTCGGAAAGAAACACGTAGGGGTAGGATTTGTCGTCGCGCAGCAGGATGTTGTACGGCGGCCGCCATTCCTTGATCAGGTTCTGCTCCAGCAGCAGCGCCTCGGTTTCGTTGGCGGTGATGGTGGTTTCGACCTGGGCGATGCGCGCCACCAGCGCGGCGGTCTTGGGCGCCAGGCCGGTCTTGCGGAAATAGCTGGCCAGGCGCTTCTTGAGGTTCTTGGCCTTGCCCACGTAAAGCAACCGGGCTTCGGCGTCGAACATCCGGTAGACGCCCGGGCGACCACTGCAGGTCGCCAGGAATGCGCTGGCATCGAAAACTTGGGACATGAGGTTTTACAGGCTTGCGTCGACCATACCGTGGCGAACGGCCAGCAAGGTCAGTTCGACATCGCTGGTGACCGAGAGTTTTTCAAAGATCCGATAACGGTAAGTATTGACGGTCTTGGGCGAGAGGCACAACTTGTCGGAGATGATCTGCACTTTCTGGCAGCCGACGATCATCAGGGCAATCTGGATTTCCCGCTCCGACAAGGCATCGAACGGCGAGCCCTGTGGCTGGAACGGTTTCAGCGCCAGCTGCTGGGCGATCTGCGGGCTGATGTAGCGCTGGCCGGCAAAGGCCAGGCGTATGGCCTGGACCATTTCGTCAAGGCCGGCGCCCTTGGTCAGGTAGCCAGCGGCACCGGCTTGCAGCAGGCGCGTGGGGAATGGGTCTTCCTCGCACACAGTCACGGCAACCACCTTGATGTCCGGGTGGCTGCGCAGCAGCTTGCGGGTGGCCTCCAGGCCACCGATGCCGGGCATTTTCACATCCATCAGCACCACATCCGGCTTCAGCTCACGGGCCAGCTTGAGTGCCGATTCGCCCGAATCCCCCTCACCCACCACCTGCAGGCCATCGATGTCGGCCAGCATGCGGGTAATACCGGTTCGTACCAGATCGTGATCATCGACCACTAAGACCCTAATCAAGCACACACCTCGTCAGCAGGGCGATTGGATCCCGCCACCTTAACAAAATTTTTCACGGCGGGCCTAACGCATTCCTTCCGTAAGAAACGCCTGACGTTCAACCGAGAGCGGCCTCACTGTCTGCCGGGATTTGTCGTTGTTGGTCAAACGCCGCAGCAGGTGCCAGAGTGCCGCCTGATCGTCGCACGACAACTGCCGGAAAGCCCTCAGCAAACCGGACTCATCGGCGTTAAGCCCCTCAAGCGGTAGCGGGGTGTGGATACCGCTGAGCACATATTGCGCATCCACCCCCCTGGCCGCCAATGCCGCCAGGTAATCGACCCGCGGCGAGCGTTCACCACTCTCGTATTTGCCCTGGGCATTGGGTTCGACCCCGCCGATATCTCCAAACACGCGCTGGGTCATCCCCAGACGCTCACGCTCTTCCCGCAGCCGCGGACCGATTCCATTCATGGGAGGCTCCTTGTCCCTGTTCACACTCATGTACGGCCTACCCGCCTGCAGGCAGCCGTAAACGCCTGAGTTCACTATGCCCATGCTCACCAGTCGCGACAAGCCATCATTGCGCTATTAGTCGATCGTACGCTGCATGCGCACAAAGCATTCGTCCTCACCCATTTCGACGAAGCCATGGCGCTGGTACAGCACACGCGCCGGGTTGCTGCGAAACACCATCAGCCGTAGCAGCGGCAGATGCCGCTGGCGGGCCCACAGCGCCAACTGCTCCAGCACCCAGCTGCCGACACCACGCCCACGGTGCTCGGGTAGCAGGTGCAACTCGCGGATGAACAGCGCCTGACGGTCCTGGCTGAGGCTGCAGAAGCCGAGCACGGTGTCACCTTCAGTCACCAGCCACTGCTCGCGCCAGCCCCAGGCTTCGTCGAAGGCTTGCTCGATCCACAACAGGTCATATTCACGGTAGTACGGCAGCATGGCGCGGCGCGTGAGGTCGCGGGCGAAGGTGCAGTGGGTGTCGTCGGCGGGGGTTAGGTTCAGGGGCATCACATATCGAACTCTTGGGTTTGCCGGCGACAGGGCCGGTAAAACGAATATCAATCATTGGGCGTAGCACACGGGCGAACTGCCAGGCCCACGCCGGTCCAGTTCGTCCTCCAGCCATTGCGCCAGCACCCGGGCATTGTTGTGTTCAGTGTCCTTGCCCGCATAAAGCAATGTCAAAGTGCCCTTCCCCGCCAAGTCCAACAGCGGGTACCAGTGCTCTGGGTGGGCCGCCAGCTCTTGCTGGTAGCGCTGGGTGAAACCGGCGAAATCCACTTCACCCTGGTGAAACGCCTTGCGCAATTCATCCGAGGGTGCAACTTCGCGCAACCACTGTCCGCGCAGGTCTTCCTTGCGCTTGTTACGCGGCCACAGCCGATCGACCAGCACGCGCTGGCCGTCGTCCTGCTCAACCGCATCGTAGACACGCTTGCAGCGAATCATCGGTTTCTCCTGCCATTACCGTCCGTCTTGAGCCTAGATAAATCATTGATCGAGGTCACGGCCGGGTTACGAATTGTTTCTATGCTCAAGGCCTTCGGCACCTTCGCCCCACGCCAACCGGAGCCCCCATGGCAACCCCGTCACTGGCCAGCCAGCCGCAACTGGCCCAACGCGACTCCCGCCCGCAGCTTGCCCACAAGCCGGGGCGTGCCACCCTGGTGTTGTTCTTCGGCCTGCTGCTGGCCGGCATTGCCTACTCCGCCTGGAGCCTGAAGCAGGATGTGACGGCCAGCGGCACGGCAATCACCACGGTCACGCCATTCCTGCTGCTGGGCCTGGCGTTGCTGATTGCCCTGGGCTTCGAGTTCGTCAATGGCTTCCATGACACTGCCAATGCAGTGGCCACCGTGATCTACACCCACTCCTTGCCGGCACCGGTCGCCGTGGTGTGGTCCGGGCTGTGCAACTTCCTCGGCGTGCTGCTTTCCAGCGGCGCGGTAGCGTTCGGCATCATCGCTTTGCTGCCGGTGGAGCTGATTCTGCAGGTCGGCTCCTCGGCCGGCTTCGCCATGGTCTTCGCCCTGCTGCTGGCGGCGATCATCTGGAACCTCGGCACCTGGTGGCTGGGCCTGCCGGCATCCTCCTCGCACACCCTGATCGGTTCGATCATCGGTGTGGGCGTGGCCAACGCGCTGATGCACGGACGCGACGGTACCAGTGGCGTGGACTGGGCCCAGGCCAGCAAGGTCGGTTATGCCCTGCTGTTCTCGCCACTGATCGGCTTTGCCTGCGCTGCCCTGTTGCTGCTGGCCCTGCGCGCGCTGGTCAAGCGCAAGGCGCTGTACCAGGCGCCGGAAGGCCAGACACCACCACCGTGGTGGATCCGCGGCGTGCTGATCCTGACCTGCACCGGTGTGTCCTTTGCCCACGGTTCCAACGACGGCCAGAAAGGCATGGGCCTGATCATGCTGATTCTGGTCGGCACCCTGCCGATGGCTTACGCACTGAACAAGACCATGCCCAATGAGCAGGCCCTGCAGTTTTCCGCCGTCGCCGAGGTAACCCGCCAGGCACTGGTGCGCAACGACCCGCAAGCGGCGCCGGCCGACCCGCGCCAGGTGCTGACCACGTTCATTGCCGAACCCAAGGCCAGCCCGCAACTGGTACCGGCGCTGGCGGCGCTGACCGGCATGATCGGCGAAGAGGTCAAAGGTTATGGCTCGCTCAAGCGCGTACCGGCCGAGGCCATGGCCAACGTGCGCAACGACATGTACCTGACCAGCGAAGCCATCCGCCTGATCGAGAAGAACCAGCTGGTGGTGTTCGATGCCGACACACGCAGCCATGTGCTGCTGCTCAAGACCCAGCTGGACGACGCCACCCGCTACATCCCGCTGTGGGTGAAAGTGGCCGTGGCCATCGCACTGGGGCTGGGGACCATGGTCGGCTGGCGGCGCATCGTGGTGACGGTAGGCGAGAAGATCGGCAAGACCCATCTCAGCTATGCCCAGGGTGCGTCGGCCGAGGTGGTGGCAATGTGCACCATTGGTGCGGCGGACATGTTCGGGTTGCCGGTGTCGACCACCCACGTGCTGAGTTCCGGGGTGGCCGGGACCATGGTGGCCAACGGGTCGGGGATTCAGAAGCGCACGCTGGTCAACCTGCTGATGGCCTGGGTGCTGACCTTGCCGGCAGCGATGCTGTTGGCCGGCAGCCTGTACTGGCTACTGCACCACATTTTCTGAATCTGTACTCCATCCCTGTGGGAGCGGGCATGCCCGCGAACACCGGCAAAGCCGGTGCCATGCACCGCGGTGCCTGCTTCGCGGCGGTTCGACACGCCCGCTCCCACAGGATCAGTGCCAACTGTTCAAGCCGGGATTTTCAGACCACGCTGCACCGCCGGCCGCTCAAGGAACGCCGCCAGCACCCGCTGCACTTCCTTGAACTGATCGAAGACGACCAGGTCACGGGCGTTGTAACGCTCCACCAGGTTACGCACCCACGGGAAGATCGCGATATCGGCAATGCTGTACTCGTCGACCATCCATTCCCGGCCTTTCAGATGCCGGTCCAGCACACCGAGCAGGCGCTTGGACTCGTTGACATAACGGTCCCGCGGGCGTTTGTCCTCGTATTCCTTGCCAGCAAAGAAATGGAAGAAGCCCACCTGGCCGAACATCGGCCCGATGCCGCCCATCTGGAACATCAGCCACTGCAGGGTCTGGTAACGCTGGGCCGGATCCTGGCTCAGCAACTGGCCGCTCTTCTCCGCCAGGTACTGCAGGATGGCCCCGGACTCGAACAGCGGCAGCGGCTGGCCGCCCGGACCATTGGGGTCGAGGATGGCGGGGATCTTGTTGTTGGCGCTGAGCGAGATGAATTCGGGGCTCAGCTGATCATCGTTGTCGAAGCTGACCTTGTGCGGCTCATAGGCCAGGCCGATCTCTTCGAGCATGATCGACACCTTGACGCCATTGGGCGTCGGCAGTGAATACAGCTGCAGGCGCTCGGGGTGCCTGGCGGGCCACTTGCGGGTAATAGGGAAAGCACTGAGATCGGTCATGATCAACCTTGCCTGGGGGAGTGAACCTCTCACTCTAGAGACATCCCCGGCCGCTGACCATCACCGACCACTTGTCAGCACGGGCAGTCAGGCTTGGCCGTGAGCCTTGAGCTTGAGCTTTTCGGTATCGACACGGACGAACACCGAGTCGGCGGTCACGGTCAGCACATCGTCGGCCCAGACTTCGCAGATCACCCGGCTCTTACGCCCTACTTCGCCTTCCACACGCGCCTTGAGCAACAGCTCGACGCCCATCGGCGTGGGTTTCAGGTAGGTCAGGTTGAGCGTGCCGGTAACGCAGTCGATACGCGGCAGGCTACCCGGCTCGCGGCCTTCGTTACGGTAGTGGTAGGCCATCGCCGTCCAGTTGGAGTGGCAGTCGACCAGCATCGCCAGCAGGCCGCCGTAAACCAGGCCGGGCCAGCCGGTGAAGGTGCTGTCGGGCACGTGCCGGCACAACAGGTGGATGCCGTCGGCGTCCCAGTGGCTTTGCAGGTGCAGGCCGCTGGGGTGGGAGCAACCGCAGCCGTAGCAAGTGCCGTCGGGTGCAGCGAGTGCCTGTAGAGAAAGTGAGTGGTCGTTCATACGCTTCCTGTGCTTGTTCGAATGGGGGCGCGCAACGCCCCCATTAAAGCAGAATCATCAGGCCGTCTGGGCAACCACCTTGGTGCCCCGCTGGGTCAGCGAAACCAGCAAGATGAATGCAGTCACTCCGGCAGTCATCAGCGTCTCGTAGCGGTAGGCATCGCTGAACAGCATGTAGCCCAGCACCATGACGATGGTGCCGATCACCAGCCAGGTCAGCCACGGGAACAGCCACATCTTCAGCTCCAGCGGCCGCCCTTCACGCTCGGCACGGGCACGCATGCGCAGCTGCGACACGGCAATCACCAGGTACACCAGCAAGGCGATGGCACCCGTGGTGGACAGCAGGAAGCCGAACACCTTGCCCGGGAACACATAGTTGACGAAGCACCCGGCAAAGCCGGCCAGGGTCGAGAAAATGACCGCCACGGTCGGTACGCCAGAACCGGAGATACGCTTGGTAACGCTCAGCGCCTGGCCACGGGCGCCCAGCGAATAGAGCATGCGCGACGCGGTGTACAGGCCCGAGTTCATGCAGCTGGTCACGGCCACCAGCACCACGATATCCACCAGCAGCTTGGCACCCGGCACGTTCAGCACTTCCAGCACGCGCTGGAACGAGCCCACGGCTTTAAGCCCCGGGTCGTTCCAGGCCACCAGCGACACCACCAGGAAGATCGACGCCAGGTAGAAGATGGCGATGCGGTACACCACCAGGTTGGTGGCGCGGCGGATCTTGTCTTTCGGGTTGGCGGTTTCGTCAGCGGCAATGGTGACGATTTCGGCGCCGAAGAACGAGAAGATGGTGATCAGCACGCCACCGAGCACGGTGCCGAAACCGTTGGGCATGAAGCCACCGTTGTCCCACAGCCGGCTCACCCCGGACACCTCGGCCAGCGGCCAGACGCCGAACACCGCCAGGCTGCAGACCACGATGAAGGCAATGATCGCCACCACCTTGACCAGCGCGAACCAGTACTCGAAGGCCCCGAAGTTCTTCACGCTGATCAGGTTGGTGCCCGACAGCACCAGCATGATCAGGAAGGCGAACAGCCACGACGGCACACCGGGGAAGTAGGCATGCAGGATATCGGCGCCGGCAATGGCCTCGACCGGAATGATCAGTACCCAGAACCACCAGTACAGCCAGCCGATGGTAAAGCCCGCCCAAGGGCCGATGGCTTCGGAGGCATAGGTGGAAAACGAGCCGCTGTTGGGGTTGGCGATGGCCATTTCGCCCAGCATGCGCATCACCAGCAAGACCAGCAGGCCGGTCATGGCGTAGGAGATGAGGATGGCCGGGCCGGCGGTGGCGATGGCGTTGGAGGAACCGATGAACAGGCCGGCCCCGATGATGCCGGCAATGGAGATCATGGAGACCTGACGGGACGTCAGGCCGTGCTGCAGGGAGCGCTGTTTGTTGTTGTGTAGCGAAGCCATGAAGAACCCTCGAATGGGTCGGCCGCGGCGGAGCGGCTGAAGACTGGAGCAGAATTCTTATAAATTTCTGATGTTCGTTGTTGTTGTTTTGCAGATGCCGGAAGCGGGTACTGACCTCCTCTTCGCACGACCGGTTGTAATCGTTGATCCAGGTCAGTATTAATCTATAGGGCGGGGTCAACAAACGACCTTTTCGAAACACATGATTCCGTTACGGAATGAACTCCTTCCTTTTTTGCTCGGTATTTGCCCGTCATGTCCAAACGCCTGATGCCTTCGACCACCGCCCTTCAGTGCTTCGAAGCGGCCGCCCGCCACCTCAGCTTCACCCGCGCGGCCCAGGAACTGCACCTGACCCAGAGCGCCGTCAGCAAGCAGGTGGCGCAGCTCGAGGACATGCTGTCGCACTCGCTGTTCCAGCGCATTCGCCGGCGCCTGCACCTGACCCCCGCCGGCGCGCTGTACCTCACCGAAGTGAACAAGATCCTCACCCAGATCGACATTTCCAGCCGCTACATCCTCAGCTACGGCGACGAGACCGAAGTGCTGCGCATCGCCACCCAGCCCACCTTCGGCGCGCGCTGGCTGGTGCCCCGGCTGAAGGGTTTTGGCGACCGCTACCCGCGCATTCACCTGGATATCCGCAACGAACTGGAGCCGTTCGACCTGGTGCAGGCCAAGGCCGACATTGCGTTTTTCTTCGGCCAGGGCACCTGGCCCGGGGCAACCTGCATCGAGCTGTTCAGCGAAGAAGTGGTGCCGGTGTGCAGCCCGCAGCTGCTGGCCAACCACCGTTTCGTCAGCGCCCAGGCGCTGACCGAACACCGCCTGCTGCAGTGCGTGTCGCGCCCGGAGGCCTGGCACGAATGGTTCCTGGGGCTGGGGTTGCATAGCCAGAACAGCTACCACGGGCCACGCTTCGACACGTTCTACCTGTGCATCCGCGCGGCCATTGCCGGCTGCGGCATCGCCCTGATTCCGCGCTACCTGGTGGCCGAAGAACTGAGCGAGGGCAAGCTGGTGGTGGCCTGGGACCACCCGGTGGCGAGCAATGGCCGGCACTTCATCGCCCATGCCGAGCATGCGGCCGAAGTGCCCAAGGTCAGGGCCTTCGTGCAGTGGATTCGGGAGCGGGTGGCCGAGGGGGATTGATTTGACCTGTACCGGCCTCTTCGCGGGTAAACCCGCTCCCACAGGGATCGCACAGCTTTCAAGTGTGGCGCCGTACTGTGGGAGCGGGTTCACCCGCGAAGAGGCCGGCACAGGCGATATAAATCAACTACAAGATCGCGAATCCATGGAATGACCGCAATCGAATAATTCGTTTGCGGAATAACCCGCCAACACGCTTGGATAATAAGAAACTCGAACAAAGGTCCGCGTGCCCATGAACCAGGAAAGTATCAGCCAATCCATTGCCATCGTTCACCCGATCACACTTTCCCATGGCCGTAATGCCGAAGTCTGGGACACTGACGGCAAACGTTACATCGACTTCGTCGGCGGTATCGGTGTGCTCAACCTGGGCCACTGCAACCCGGCCGTGGTCGAGGCGATCCAGGCCCAGGCCACTCGCCTGACCCACTACGCCTTCAACGCAGCCCCCCACGGGCCATACCTGGCACTGATGGAGCAACTGAGCCAATTCGTGCCGGTCAGCTACCCCTTGGCCGGCATGCTCACCAACAGCGGCGCGGAAGCTGCGGAAAACGCCCTGAAAGTAGCCCGCGGTGCCACCGGCAAACGCGCCATCATCGCCTTCGACGGCGGCTTCCACGGTCGCACTCTGGCCACGCTGAACCTCAACGGCAAGGTCGCCCCGTACAAGCAGCGGGTCGGTGAACTGCCAGGGCCGGTGTACCACCTGCCCTACCCCAGCGCCGACACCGGGGTAACCTGCGAACAGGCCCTAAAGGCCATGGACCGCCTGTTCAGCGTCGAGCTGGCCGTGGAGGACGTGGCGGCGTTCATCTTCGAGCCGGTGCAGGGCGAAGGCGGCTTCCTCGCCCTTGACCCAGGCTTCGCCCAGGCCCTGCGCCGCTTCTGCGACGAGCGCGGGATCCTGATCATCATCGACGAGATCCAGTCGGGTTTCGGTCGTACCGGCCAGCGCTTCGCCTTCCCGCGCTTAGGGCTTGAGCCCGACCTGCTGCTGTTGGCCAAGAGTATTGCCGGCGGCATGCCACTGGGTGCGGTGGTCGGGCGCAAGGAACTGATGGCAGCGCTGCCCAAAGGCGGCCTGGGTGGCACCTATTCGGGCAACCCGATCGCCTGCGCGGCGGCCCTGGCCAGCCTGGCGCAGATGACCGACGAGAACGTCGCTACCTGGGGTGAGCGCCAGGAGCAGGCAATCGTGCGCCGCTACGAGCGCTGGAAGGCTTCTGGATTGAGCCCGTTCATCGGCCGCCTGACCGGCGTCGGCGCCATGCGCGGGATCGAGTTCGTCAATGCCGACGGCAGCCCGGCACCGGCGCAGCTGGCCAAGGTGATGGAAGCGGCGCGAGCCAAGGGCCTGTTGCTGATGCCTAGCGGCAAGGCACGGCACATCATCCGCCTGCTGGCACCGCTGACCATCGAGGCCGCGGTGCTCGAAGAAGGTCTGGATATCCTCGAGCAGTGCCTGGCCGAGCTGAACTGATACTTACAAGCCCAGTTCTGCGGGAGTGAGCATGTCGGACTCGAAGGCAATCCAGCCGCCTTCGAGTTCGGCGTGGCCGTTGACGATCGGGCCGTAGTAGGTCAGGCCGTTTTCCAGGGTCACGCAGATGTGCGTGGCGTTCTTTTCAGGGGCCGCGAGCGTACCGACGAAATGCACCTTTTTCAGGGTTTCGGTCACCGCTTCCAGGCCAACGCGCATGTTGGGGTTTTCCGAGGCCTCGGTGTCGCCGCCACGGTCTTCGGCGCTGATGGTGATGGTGGCGATGTACGGGTACTTGGTGCTCAAGCGGGGTTACCTCAGTGGGTGTGTAGGCGTATGGGCGCGTAGAGTACGGCAGGTGGTCTCTATTGTCTCTACTGGCCTCTTCGCGGGTAAACCCGCTCCCACAGGGACCGCATGCGCAGTACCTGTGGGAGCGGGTTTACCCGCAAAGAGGCCGGGCCTGCAAAAGGTGATCTGAAAGGCCCGATCTGTTAGGGTGCCCGCCGATGCAAGCCACACCACACGAGGATCCCGAGTGAGCGCCGAAGAACCCCTGATCGCCGACCTGTTCGAAGTCGACAAACGCCTGTCCCTCAAGCCCGTGGTGGACTTCAACAGCTACCTGCGCAACGCCTTCGGCGAAGGCCCGTGCCGTTGCCACCGCTGCACCGAAGGTGGCGACCAAAGCACCTACAGCCACGCCCACACCTTCACCTTCGACGGCCGCCAATGGCACCGCCGCTTCGCCAGCACCTCCGGCAGCGACGTCGCCCAGGCCCTGAAAAAAGCCTGGCTGTCGTACACCAAGGCCGATCTCAACCTGGTGGGTGCACTGGACCTGGCCACCCTCAAGACCTTCACCGAAGCCGCCCTGCACACGCGCCTGCTGGCCCTGCTGCCCGCCAGCGGCCTGGCCCGCGAAGTGGACGGCCAGTGGATGCTGCAAGCCCAGGCCGACTGACGGTCAGGCGGCAGGGCAGGATTCTCCCGGTCTGCTACCGTGGGAGAATCCGCTCATCCACAGGTAGTCCGCCATGGCCCGCACAACGCCCATCGAGCTGTACCGCAATATCGGCATCGTCGCCCACGTGGATGCCGGCAAGACCACGACCACCGAGCGGATCCTGTTCTACACCGGGGTCAACCACAAGATGGGCGAAGTGCACGATGGTGCCGCGACCATGGACTGGATGGCCCAGGAGCAGGAGCGCGGCATCACCATTACCTCGGCGGCGACCACCGCCTTCTGGCAGGGCTCGACCAAGCAGTTCGCCCACAAGTATCGCTTCAACATCATCGACACCCCCGGCCACGTCGACTTCACCATCGAGGTGGAGCGCTCGCTGCGCGTGCTCGATGGCGCGGTGGTGGTATTCAGCGGCGCGGACGGGGTCGAACCACAGTCCGAGACCGTTTGGCGCCAGGCCAACAAGTACCACGTGCCACGCCTGGCCTACATCAACAAGATGGACCGCCAGGGCGCTGACTTCCTGCGCGTGGTCAGGCAGATCGACCAACGCCTGGGCCACCACCCGGTACCCATCCAGCTGGCCATCGGCAGCGAAGAAAACTTTGTCGGCCAGATCGACCTGGTGAAGATGAAGGCCATCTACTGGAACGATGCGGATCAGGGCACCAGCTATCGCGAGGAAGACATCCCCGCCGAACTGCAGGCACTGGCCGACGAATGGCGCGCGCACATGGTCGAGGCCGCAGCCGAGGCCGATGACGAACTGCTCACCAAGTTTCTCGAAGGCGAAGCGTTAAGCATCGAAGAGATCAAGGCCGGCCTGCGCAAACGCACCCTGAACAACGAGATCGTGCCGACCATCCTCGGCTCGTCGTTCAAGAACAAGGGCGTACCGCTGATGCTCGACGCGGTCATCGACTACCTGCCCGCGCCTTCGGAAATCCCCGCCATCAAGGGCACCGACCCGGATGACGAAGAGAAGCACCTGGAGCGCCACGCCGACGACAGCGAGCCGTTCTCGGCCCTGGCGTTCAAGATCGCCACCGACCCGTTCGTCGGCACCCTGACCTTCGCCCGGGTCTATTCCGGCGTGCTCAGCTCCGGCAACGCGGTGCTCAACTCGGTCAAGGGCAAGAAAGAACGCATCGGCCGCATGGTGCAGATGCATGCCAACCAGCGCGCCGAAATCAAGGACGTGTGCGCTGGCGACATCGCCGCGCTGATCGGCATGAAGGACGTGACCACCGGCGACACCCTGTGCGACATGGACAAGCCGATCATCCTCGAACGCATGGACTTCCCCGACCCGGTCATTTCCGTGGCAGTGGAGCCGAAGACCAAGGCCGACCAGGAAAAAATGGGCATTGCCCTGGGCAAGCTGGCCCAGGAAGACCCGTCATTCCGTGTGCGCACCGATGAAGAGACTGGCCAGACCATCATCTCGGGCATGGGCGAGTTGCACCTGGACATCATCGTCGACCGCATGCGCCGCGAGTTCAACGTCGAGGCCAACATCGGCAAGCCACAGGTGGCCTACCGCGAGAAAATCCGCAACACCTGCGAAATCGAGGGCCGCTTCGTCCGCCAGTCCGGCGGCCGAGGCCAGTACGGCCACTGCTGGATCCGCTTTGCCCCCGGCGACGAGGGCAAGGAAGGCCTGGAGTTCATCAACGAAATCGTCGGCGGCGTGGTACCGCGCGAGTACATCCCGGCGATCCAGAAGGGCATCGAGGAGCAGATGAAGAACGGCGTGCTCGCCGGCTACCCACTGATCAACCTGAAGGCGGCGGTGTACGACGGCTCGTACCACGATGTCGACTCCAACGAAATGGCCTACAAGATCGCCGCCTCGATGGCCACCAAGCAGCTGTCGCAGAAAGGTGGAGCGGTGTTGCTGGAGCCGGTGATGAAGGTGGAAGTGGTGACCCCGGAGGAGTACCAGGGTGACATCCTCGGTGATCTGAGCCGGCGCCGCGGGATGATCCAGGATGGTGACGAAACGCCGGCCGGCAAGGTGATCCGTGCCGAGGTGCCGCTGGGCGAGATGTTCGGCTACGCCACCTCGATGCGCTCGATGACCCAGGGCCGGGCCAGCTTCTCGATGGAGTTCACCCGCTATGCCGAGGCGCCGGCGAGTATTGCCGACGCCATCGTCAAGAAGAACCGCGGGGAATAGTTCATTCGTCTGTACCGGCCTCTTCGCGGCTAAAGCCGCTCCCACAGGGAATGCATAACCCCTGTGGGAGCGGCTTTAGCCGCGAAGAGGCCGGTACAGGCAACAACCACTCTCAGTGCTGCTCACCAGCCCGCTTCAGCAATTTCTTGCAGCGCTCCGACAGATGCACCACCCGCAATTGCTTGCCCGCCCTGGCATACCGCTCCCGCAAGGTCTTCAACGCGGCAATCGCCGAATAATCGACAAAGCTCAAATGCTGGCAATCCAGGGTCACCTTGGCCGGGTCGTTAGCCGGATCGAACTGGTTCAGGAACGGCGTGGTCGAGGCAAAGAACAGCGTGCCATGCACCTGATAACGCTTGCCCCCTTCCCCGTCCTCATGACTGTCGGCATACAGCTCGCGCGCATGCTGCCAGGCAAAGTTCACCGCCGCGATGACGACACCGAACAATACCGCCACTGCCAAGTCGGTGAGCACCGTTACCACGGTCACGGCAATGATCGCCAGCACATCGCTCAGCGGCACCTTGTGCAGCACACGCAACGATGCCCAGGCAAAGGTCTGCTGCGCCACCACGAACATCACCCCGACCAGTGCCGCCAGCGGAATACGCTCGATCAGCGGCGAAAGGAACAACACGAACAGCAGGACCATCACTCCGGCCACTACGCCCGACAGCCGGCCACGACCATTGGAACTGAGGTTGATCACCGTCTGGCCGATCATCGCGCACCCACCCATGCCACCGCACAGGCCGGAAACCATATTGGCCGCGCCCAGTGCCACGCACTCGCGGTCCGGGTAGCCACGGCTTTCGGTGATTTCATCGGTCAGGTTGAGCGTAAGCAGGGTTTCCAGCAGGCCGACCATGGCCATCAGCACCGCGTAAGGGACGATGATCTTCAGGGTTTCAAGATTCCACGGTACGTCCGGCAGCGCCAGGTGCGGCAGGCCACCGGCGATGTTCGCCATATCGCCCAGGGTGCGAGTGGGCAGGCCCAGCAGGTACACCAGCACACCAACGCTGAGGATCGCCACCAACGCCGGCGGCACCGCACGGGTCAGTTTCGGCAACACATAAACCACCAGCATGGTCAGCGCCACCAGGCCCACCATCAGGTACAGCGGCGCACCGCTGAGCCAGTGCTCACCCTGCTTGAAATGCTCCAGCTGGGCCAGGGCGATGACGATGGCCAGGCCGTTGACGAAGCCGAGCATTACCGGGTAGGGCACCAACCGCACCAGCTTGCCCAGGCGCAGCAAGCCGAACAGGATCATCACCACGCCCCCCAGCAGCACCGTCGCCAGCAGGTACTGCGCACCGTGCTGCACCACCAGCGCGACGATCACCACCGCCATCGAGCCGGCAGCGCCGGAAATCATCCCCGGCCGGCCACCGAACAGCGCCGTCAGGGTGCAGATGATGAAGGCGCCATACAGACCCATCAGCGGGTTCAGGTGAGCCACCAGGGCAAAGGCGATGCACTCGGGCACCAGGGCGAACGAGGTGGTCAGGCCGGCGAGCAGGTCGGCGCGGAGTCGGGCGGGTTTCATGAGCATCCTGTGAGGCGGTCCGGGCGGACGGTACAAAAACAAGGGGCGCGATGTTACGGAATTTGTCTGATAGCGGCCACCGCTCAAGGGGTTCTATAACGTGAAACCAGCAGAAGCCAGGCAAATTTGCCATCATGAACATTCCACCTGCGGAGATCATGGACATGCCGCTACGCCCCCTTCTCGCCTCCCTGCTGCTGGTCGCCAGCCTTACCGCCCAGGCCGCCACCGAGGTCGTACCGCTACAACACCGCAGCAGCGCCGAACTGCTGCCCGCCGCCCAGGCGTTCATCGGCAAGGACGGCACGGTCAGCGCCTTCGAGAACAAGCTGATCGTCAACGCCAGTGCCGAGCGCATCGACGACCTGCGCGCCTTGCTGCAACAGCTGGACACCGCGCCCAAGCGCCTGCTGATCAGCGTCGACAACAACGACAGCAACTTCCAGGACAACCGTGGCAATGCGCGTGTCATCCACTACGGTACCAGTAACCGTGACGGCGGCATGCAGCAGATCCAGGCCAGCGAAGGCCAGCCGGCACTGATCCAGATAGGCCAGAGCATCCCGATCACCAGCACCAGCACCGACGGCTACGGGCGCATCCAGAGCAACACCGAATACCGCAACGTGACCCAGGGTTTCTACGTCACCCCAAGCCTGAGTGGCGATACGGTTCGTCTGCAAATAAGCACCAATAATGACCGCATCAGCCATGAACGTGCAGATGTAGTGAATGTGCAAAGCACCGACACGACGGTCACCGGCAAGCTCGGCGAATGGATCACACTGGCCGGGCACAATCAGCAGAGCCAAGCCGATCGCAGCACATCAAGCCTCAGTTACAGCACCCAGCGCGGTGAAAACATGACTTTACGTGTCAAAGTCGACCTTCTCGACTGATCCCAGGCAATTCAAGGCCTCGACCAAAGGCCTTGAAACTGACTGCCAAGTCGCATTAGACCAAAGATGTAGTAAGAGAAAAAAACCACTACAAAACATTTGACAGGGTCTTTTTCCCAAGGGCATGATGGCCTCGCTCCCGCTAATCAGGGGCCCTGGCAAGGGCCTTCGAGGCGTGCTCCTCCCACCCCTGGAGGCGCCTCGTGTCTATACGGCCCACAAGGCGGTTCGACGGGATTGCGACTGCAACGAAGAAGTTGTCCCGAGGGACGGAAGCGCATCACCGCAGTACTGGCAATCGCGTAGCACCGCAGCAAGGCAACCACGAGCCAACCTGCCGGAGCACCCTTTCGCCTGACCTGCACACCCTTCCCCTTCGAGCCTTCGCGTTCGCCGCCGCACTCCTGCGAACAGGACAGCCGCCAGCTCCTGATCTGCTCCGAGCATCAGCACAATTACCCCAAGATCGATGCGACGAGGTTTATTTCCATGGCACTGACACGCGAACAGCAAATTGCAGCCCTCGAGAAAGACTGGGCCGAGAACCCGCGCTGGAAAGGCGTGACCCGTACCTACACCGCCGCTGATGTCGTTCGCCTGCGTGGCTCCCTGCAGCCGGAGCACACCCTGGCGCGCCTGGGTGCAGAAAAACTGTGGAAGCTGGTCACCGAAGGTGCCCACCCGTCCTTCCGCCCAGAAAAAGATTTCGTCAACTGCATGGGCGCCCTGACCGGCGGCCAGGCAGTGCAGCAGGTCAAGGCCGGCATCCAGGCCATCTACCTGTCCGGCTGGCAGGTTGCCGCCGACAACAACTCGGCCGAGTCCATGTACCCTGACCAGTCGCTGTACCCGGTCGACTCGGTACCGACCGTGGTCAAGCGTATCAACAACGCCTTCCGCCGCGCCGACCAGATCCAGTGGAAAGCCGGCAAGAACCCGGGCGACGACGGCTACATCGACTACTTCGCGCCAATCGTGGCCGACGCCGAAGCCGGTTTCGGTGGCGTACTGAACGCCTACGAGCTGATGAAGAACATGATCGAAGCAGGCGCCGCCGGCGTGCACTTCGAAGACCAGCTGGCCTCGGTCAAGAAATGCGGCCACATGGGTGGCAAGGTACTGGTACCGACCCAGGAAGCTGTACAGAAGCTGGTGGCCGCACGCCTGGCCGCTGACGTTTCGGGCGTTCCGACCATCATCCTGGCCCGCACCGACGCCAACGCCGCCGACCTGCTGACCAGCGACTGCGACCCGTACGACCAGCCGTTCGTGATCGGCGAGCGTACCCGTGAAGGCTTCTACAAGGTACGCGCCGGCCTCGACCAGGCCATCGCCCGCGGCCTGGCCTATGCGCCATACGCCGACCTGATCTGGTGCGAAACCGCCAAGCCGGACCTGGACGAAGCCCGCCGCTTCGCCGAAGCGATCAAGAAGGAGTACCCGGACCAGATCCTGTCGTACAACTGCTCGCCGTCCTTCAACTGGAAGAAGAACCTGGACGACGCTACCATCGCCAAGTTCCAGCGCGAGCTGTCGGCCATGGGCTACAAGCACCAGTTCATCACCCTGGCCGGCATCCACAACATGTGGCACGGCATGTTCAACCTGGCGCACGACTACGCCCGCAACGACATGACCGCCTACGTGAAGCTGCAGGAGCAGGAATTCGCTGACGCCAACAAAGGCTACACCTTCGTGGCGCACCAGCAGGAAGTGGGCACTGGCTACTTCGACGACATGACCACTGTTATTCAGGGCGGGGCTTCGTCGGTGACTGCACTGACTGGTTCGACTGAGGAAGAGCAGTTCCACTGATAGTGGGTTGCTGTTGAAGAAAGGCCCGGGGTTTGTGAAAGCCCTGGGCCTTTTTGCATGGGTTCAAATAGCAGCCTGTGACTGGAACAACCTCAATGCTTCATGCCCAGCTCTGCGTCATCCATCAGCGCCTTGGCCATGGCGCTGAGGTAATGGGCAGCCCAGATCATCATCGGTTTCTCGTCCATCAGGCCGGTGATGGTCAGTTCGCGCACATAGCCCATCAGTTCGGATGATTGCTCGCGGGCATCGCGGCAAGGGATGCCGGGCTCGATGCGGAACAGTGGGTGGGTGCCGTTTTCACCTTGGTAGAAGGTGGTTTTGCCGACGGTGAACTGGGTGTCTTCTGTTGTCATTGTTCATTCCCCTGAAAATTCTCTACTGCCTGGGCCGACCCTTTCGCGGGTAAACCCGCTCCCACAGGTGCTGTGCAAGTCTTGGCGCTTGTGATGAACCTGTGGGAGCGGGTTTACCCGCGAAGAGGCACACCCAGACAACACATCAATCAAGCCTTAGTGCAAAGTCCGAGGCCCTGTGTGCATCTGCGCCTGAACCAATGCCGAAGGCCTGATGCACCACGGTGGCCTGGATCAGGGTGTCTTCGAGGGAATGGGGGTTGTGGGGTGGATCGGGGACAACTTTTAGCATGACTCGCTCCTTTCTTTCCTGTTTGGCTGCCATCCGCCCGCTGTCAAACGGTTAGGTGGCAGCTATGCGCGGGTTGACAGACCGGTGGAAAGAAAGAAAGACCGGCGCACGCGAACGTGCCCACACGCACAGCTGCCATTGAGGCAAAGCGAGTGCACCTTCTTTCAATTCCGGCCTGTCAAAGCCGTGTCGTTGATGTGCAACGACTCGCCGAGACTAGAGCGCTGCCACAGCAGCCGCAACGGAAAAAAGGCGGCAAGAGTATGTTTGGGAAATGGCCTACATGGAAGGGGTTAAATCCGACATGTCAGGTGTTCTGCGCCCGATTGCGTCAGGGCGGCCAGGTGCCTGCCTTGGTTTTTGCGGTGCTGCTCAAATCGAGCGCCGCCCGCGCGGCGCTCGATCTCACAGGCGCCACATTCCTCTCGCCATACCCATGCCAGCCCTCACACAACCCCGACGCATCACCAACAAACCCCACAATCAGGTCTATGCTTGTGGCAGCCCAGCAGCAAGGACCGCCCATGCCCCGCCCGAGCCACCTGACCATAATCGCCCTGGCCGCCGCTGCCCTCTATATATATGCACTGGCCAGCGACAACACCCTGCTCGCCCTGCTGGCCAAACCGATACCCGTACTGGCTCTGATCGCCTGGCTGCGCAGCGCCCCAGCCTCGCCCTATCGCAAGTGGATCTCGATCGGCCTGGCGTTCTCGGTACTCGGCGACATCCTGCTGGCCATCCCCGCCGACCTGTTCGTGTTCGGCCTGGTCGCATTCCTTTGTGCCCACCTGGCCTACCTGCGCGCCTATTGCGGCCAAACATTGCACCCCGCCCTACCCGCACTCCTGTTCAGCGCCCTCACCGGCATCACCCTGTTCGGCGTACTCGCCAGCCACGGTCTCGGCCCGCTGCTGATCCCGGTCGCAGTGTACGCCCTGGCAATCAGTGCCATGCTCTGGCGCGCACTGGCCTGTGGCAGCCTGGCCGCGCTCGGTGCCGGCCTGTTCGTATTCTCCGACAGCCTGATCGGCATCGACCGCTTCGTCAGCCCCTTCGCCGCCGCGCCGTACCTGATCATCCTCACCTACTGGCTCGGCCAGTGGGCGATCACTTCATCTGCCAGTCATCGCTCAATCGATAAAGTATTGACCCAGGGCGGTGCGAGCGGTGTCGGGAGGTGCTAGAACAGGCGTTTTTCGCATTTGCAAGTAGAGGAAATCGCCAGATGAACTTTACAAGGCACAGAACAGGGGAAATATCAGGCATCAGGTTAAATGATATCAATTATCATTACGAAACTTGCAATTCGTTACCCGTCGCAAGAAACATAATTAACAAAACCGCACGCAATGCCCGAATCTCAAGGCTTTCAGCCAGTTACACGCAGGTTTTGTACTTAATCCTACGAATAAATTTGCGACAGAAATTTTACTTGCACCGGGTTTACCCATAAAATCAGCGCGATTGATTCAGCTGCGACATTTGGTCACTGCACGTGCGACACCAGGTCGCCGCTCTACACTTATTTCAGACTGCAGAGCTGGGTCTCTGTATAAGGATCTCTAGCATGTCCGATTCGGCAGGACTCATCGCCCACAACTGGGGCTTTGCCATCTTCCTCCTGGGTGTCGTCGGCCTGTGCGCCTTCATGCTCGGCCTGTCCAGCCTGCTCGGTAGCAAGGCCTGGGGCCGCGCCAAGAACGAACCCTTCGAATCCGGCATGCTGCCCGTCGGCAGCGCCCGCCTGCGCCTGTCCGCCAAATTCTATCTGGTCGCGATGCTGTTCGTGATATTCGATATCGAAGCCCTCTTCCTCTTTGCATGGTCTGTGTCCGTCCGCGAAAGCGGCTGGACCGGATTCGTCGAAGCACTCGTTTTCATAGCAATTCTGTTGGCTGGTCTTGTCTACCTATGGCGCGTCGGGGCACTTGATTGGGCTCCCGAAGGTCGCCGCAAGCGGCAAGCGAAGCTGAAACAATGAGGCTTTGGCATGCAATACAATCTCACCAGAATCGATCCGGATGCGCCCAACGAGCAGTACCCGGTCGGTGAACGGGAAACCGTCACCGATCAACTGCTAGAGGACCAGGTCCACAAGAACATCTTCATGGGCAAGCTTGAAGATGTGCTGCGTGGCGCGGTCAACTGGGGTCGCAAGAACTCCCTCTGGCCGTACAACTTCGGCCTGTCCTGCTGCTACGTGGAAATGACCACGGCCTTCACGGCACCCCACGACATCGCCCGCTTCGGCGCCGAAGTCATCCGGGCCTCGCCGCGTCAGGCCGACTTCATGGTCATCGCCGGTACCTGCTTCGTCAAAATGGCGCCGATCATTCAGCGCCTGTACGAGCAGATGCTCGAACCGAAATGGGTCATTTCCATGGGTTCGTGCGCCAACTCCGGCGGCATGTACGACATCTACTCGGTCGTTCAGGGGGTCGACAAGTTCCTCCCCGTGGACGTCTATGTGCCTGGCTGCCCGCCACGCCCTGAGGCTTTCCTGCAAGGCTTGATGCTGCTGCAGGAGTCGATCGGCCAAGAACGACGCCCGCTTTCCTGGGTCGTTGGTGATCAAGGTATTTACCGTGCCGAGATGCCAGCCCAGAAAGACCTGCGTCGTGAGCAGCGCATTGCAGTAACCAACCTGCGCAGCCCCGACGAAGTCTGATCCAGCGACCTGCCGCCCGCTCCCCTGGAGCCGGCGGCCTGGCTTCATTCTTAACGTTGACCCAAAGCGACCGAGACCATGACAGCGGACAACGCTATTTTCATTCCGCCCTACAAGGCTGACGACCAGGATGTGGTCGTCGAACTGCACAACCGTTTTGGCGCCGAAGCATTCGTCGCCCAGGAAACCCGCACCGGCATGCCCGTGCTGTGGGTCAAGCGCGAGCAACTCAAGGAAGTGCTCAGCTTCCTGCGCGGCGTGGCCAAACCGTACAGCATGCTGTACGACCTGCACGGCGTCGACGAACGCCTGCGCACCCAGCGCCGCGGCCTGCCCGCCGCCGACTTCAGCGTGTTCTACCACCTGCTGTCGATCGAGCGTAACAGCGATGTGATGATCAAGGTGTCGCTCAGCGAAGGCGACCTGAACCTGCCGACCGTGACCGGTATCTGGCCGAACGCCAACTGGTACGAGCGCGAAGTCTGGGACATGTTCGGCATCGACTTTGCCGGCCACCCGCACCTCAGCCGCATCATGATGCCGCCCACCTGGGAAGGCCACCCGCTGCGCAAGGACTACCCGGCCCGCGCCACCGAGTTCGATCCCTACAGCCTGACCCTGGCCAAGCAGCAGCTTGAAGAGGAGTCGGCACGCTTCAACCCGGAAGCCTGGGGCATGAAGCGTCAGGGCGCCAACGAGGACTACATGTTCCTCAACCTCGGCCCCAACCACCCTTCCGCGCACGGTGCCTTCCGTATCGTCCTGCAGCTGGACGGTGAAGAAATCGTCGACTGCGTACCGGACATTGGCTACCACCACCGTGGTGCCGAGAAAATGGCCGAGCGCCAGTCCTGGCACAGCTTCATCCCGTACACCGACCGTATCGACTACCTCGGCGGGGTAATGAACAACCTGCCGTACGTGCTCGCGGTCGAGAAACTGGCCGGCATCAAGGTGCCACAGAAGGTCGACACCATCCGCGTGATGCTGGCCGAGTTCTTCCGTATCACCAGCCACCTGCTGTTCCTGGGTACCTACATCCAGGACGTCGGCGCCATGACCCCGGTGTTCTTCACCTTCACCGACCGCCAGCGCGCCTACACCGTGATCGAAGCGATCACCGGTTTCCGCCTGCACCCGGCCTGGTACCGCATCGGTGGCGTCGCCCACGACCTGCCGCGCGGCTGGGACAAGCTGGTCAAGGACTTCGTCGAATGGCTGCCCAAGCGCCTCGACGAGTACGAAAAGGCTGCCCTGCAGAACAGCATCCTCAAGGGCCGTACCATCGGCGTTGCCGCGTACAACACCAAGGAAGCCCTGGCCTGGGGTACCACCGGTGCCGGCCTGCGTGCCACCGGTTGCGACTTCGACCTGCGTAAAGCCCGCCCCTACTCCGGCTACGAGAACTTCGAGTTCGAAGTACCGCTGGCCCACAACGGCGATGCCTACGATCGCTGCATGGTCCGTGTCGAGGAGATGCGCCAGAGTATCCGCATCATCGACCAGTGCCTGCGCAACATGCCGGAAGGCCCGTACAAGGCGGACCACCCGCTGACCACGCCGCCACCGAAAGAGCGCACCCTGCAGCACATCGAAACCCTGATCACGCACTTCCTGCAAGTCTCGTGGGGCCCGGTCATGCCGGCCAACGAGTCGTTCCAGATGATCGAGGCGACCAAGGGCATCAACAGTTACTACCTGACGAGCGATGGCGGCACCATGAGCTACCGCACCCGGATCCGTACCCCGAGCTACCCGCACCTGCAGCAGATCCCTTCGGTGATCAAAGGCAGCATGGTCGCCGACCTCATTGCGTACCTGGGCAGTATCGACTTCGTTATGGCTGACGTGGACCGCTAAGCATGAACAGCACGCTTATCCAGACAGACCGTTTCGCCCTGAGCGAAACCGAGCGCTCGGCCATCGAGCACGAAATGCATCACTACGAGGACCCGCGCGCGGCGTCCATCGAAGCCCTGAAGATCGTCCAGAAGGAACGTGGCTGGGTGCCGGACGGCGCCATCCACGCCATCGGTGAAGTGCTGGGCATTCCGGCCAGCGACGTCGAAGGTGTCGCCACTTTCTACAGCCAGATCTTCCGTCAGCCGGTCGGCCGCCACATCATCCGTGTGTGCGACAGCATGGTCTGCTACATCGGCGGCCATGAATCGGTGGTCAGCCAGATCCAGAGCGAGCTGGGCATCGGCCTCGGCCAGACCACCGCGGACGGGCGTTTCACCCTGCTGCCGGTGTGCTGCCTGGGCAACTGCGACAAGGCCCCGGCGCTGATGATCGACGACGACACCTTCGGTGACGTGCAGCCGGCTGGCGTTTCCAAACTGCTGGAGGGTTACGTATGACCATTACTTCCTTCGGCCCGGCCAACCGCATCGCGCGCACGGCCGAAACCCACCCGCTGACCTGGCGCCTGCGTGACGACGGCGAGCCGGTATGGCTTGCCGAGTACGAATCGAAGAACGGCTACGCTGCCGCCCGCAAGGCACTGGCGCAGATGTCGGCCGACGACATCGTGCAAAGCGTCAAGGACTCCGGCCTCAAGGGCCGCGGTGGCGCAGGCTTCCCCACTGGCGTGAAGTGGGGCCTGATGCCCAAAGACGAATCCATGAACATCCGCTACCTGCTGTGCAACGCGGACGAAATGGAGCCGAACACCTGGAAGGACCGCATGCTGATGGAGCAACAGCCCCATCTGCTGGTCGAGGGCATGCTGATCAGCGCCCGCGCCCTGAAGGCCTACCGTGGCTACATCTTCCTGCGTGGCGAATACACCACCGCAGCGAAGAACCTCAACCGCGCCATCGAGGAAGCCAAGGCCGCCGGCCTGCTGGGCAAGAACATCCTCGGCAGCGGTTTCGATTTCGAGCTGTTCGTGCACACCGGTGCCGGCCGCTACATCTGCGGTGAAGAAACCGCACTGATCAACTCGCTGGAAGGCCGCCGCGCCAACCCACGCTCCAAGCCGCCCTTCCCTGCTGCCGTTGGTGTGTGGGGCAAGCCGACGTGCGTGAACAACGTCGAAACCCTGTGCAACGTCCCGGCCATCGTCGCCAACGGCAACGACTGGTACAAGTCGCTGGCCCGCGAAGGCAGTGAAGACCACGGCACCAAGCTGATGGGCTTCTCCGGCAAGGTGAAGAACCCGGGCCTGTGGGAACTGCCATTCGGCGTCACCGCCCGTGAACTGTTCGAAGACTACGCCGGCGGCATGCGCGACGGCTTCAAGCTCAAGTGCTGGCAGCCAGGCGGCGCCGGTACCGGTTTCCTGCTGCCCGAGCACCTCGACGCGCAGATGTACGCCGGTGGCATCGCCAAGGTCGGCACCCGTATGGGTACTGGTCTGGCCATGGCGGTGGACGACAGCATCAACATGGTTTCGCTGCTGCGCAACATGGAAGAGTTCTTCGCCCGCGAGTCGTGCGGCTGGTGCACTCCATGCCGTGACGGCCTGCCGTGGAGCGTGAAGATGCTGCGCGCACTGGAAAAAGGCCAGGGCCGCGCCGAAGACATCGAGACGCTGCTGGGCCTGGTCAACTTCCTCGGTCCTGGCCGTACCTTCTGTGCTCACGCACCAGGTGCCGTCGAGCCGCTGGGCAGTGCCATCAAATACTTCCGCTCGGAGTTCGAGGCGGGTGTCGCCCCAGCAAGTGCTGGCGATGCACTGCGTCCAAATCTGGCGAAGCCGATCGTGGTCGGCGCATAACAAGATGATTAGGCGGGTGGTCCGTGCCACTCGCCAGCTTGCCGGCAGGCCCGAGAAATCGTGGCGTGTCGCAAGCTCTACGATTTCCATTAGCCACGCCCGCTCACGCGGGCCAACGAAGAACTTTGAACAATGGCCACTATCCACGTAGACGGCAAAGCGCTCGAAGTCAACGGTGCAGACAACCTGTTACAGGCCTGTCTGTCGCTCGGCCTCGACATCCCTTATTTCTGCTGGCACCCGGCGCTTGGTAGCGTTGGTGCCTGCCGGCAGTGCGCGGTCAAGCAGTACACCGACGAGAACGACACCCGCGGTCGTATCGTCATGTCCTGCATGACCCCTGCCTCCGACGGCACCTGGATCTCCATCGACGATGAAGAATCCAAGGCGTTCCGCGCCAGCGTCGTCGAATGGCTGATGACCAACCACCCGCACGACTGCCCGGTGTGCGAGGAAGGCGGTCACTGCCACCTGCAGGACATGACGGTAATGACCGGCCACAACGAGCGCCGCTACCGTTTCACCAAGCGTACCCACCAGAACCAGGACCTCGGCCCGTTCATCGCCCATGAGATGAACCGCTGCATCGCCTGCTACCGCTGCGTGCGCTACTACAAGGACTATGCCGGTGGTACCGACCTGGGCGTGTACGGCGCCCACGACAACGTGTACTTCGGCCGCGTCGAAGACGGCGTGCTGGAAAGCGAATTCTCCGGCAACCTGACCGAGGTCTGCCCGACCGGCGTGTTCACCGACAAGACCCACTCCGAGCGCTACAACCGCAAGTGGGACATGCAGTTCGCCCCGAGCATCTGCCACGGCTGCTCCAGCGGCTGCAACATCAGCCCGGGCGAGCGCTACGGCGAACTGCGCCGGGTCGAAAACCGCTTCAACGGTTCGGTCAACCAGTACTTCCTGTGCGACCGCGGCCGCTTCGGCTATGGCTACGTCAACCGCAAGGATCGCCCACGCCAGCCACACCTGGCCGACGGCACCAAGCTGGGCCTGGACGCCGCCCTGGACAAGGCCGCCGACCTGCTGCGCGGCCGCACCATCGTTGGTATCGGTTCGCCACGCGCCAGCCTGGAAAGCAACTACGGCCTGCGTGAGCTGGTCGGTGCCGAGTACTTCTACTCGGGTATGGAAGCCGGCGAACTGGCCCGCGTACGCCTGGCCCTGAACGTGCTGAACAACAGCCCGCTGCCGGTTCCGACCCTGCGCGACATCGAAGACCACGACGCCGTCTTCGTGCTCGGTGAAGACCTGACCCAGACCGCTGCCCGCGTCGCCCTGGCCGTGCGCCAGGCCACCAAGGGCAAGGCCGAGGCCATGGCCGAAGCGATGAAAGTGCAGCCGTGGCTCGACGCCGCCGTGAAGAACATCGGCCAGCACGCGCTGTACCCGCTGTTCATCGCTTCGCTGGCTGAAACCAAGCTGGACGACGTCGCCGAAGAATGCGTGCACGCCGCCCCGGCCGACCTGGCCCGCATCGGTTTCGCCGTGGCCCACGCCATCGACCCGAGCGCCCCAGCCGTCGAAGGCCTGGACGCCGAAGCGCAAGCCCTGGCCCAGCGCATTGCCGACGCCCTGGTCGCCGCCAAGCGCCCACTGGTCGTAGCCGGTACCTCGCTGGCCGACCCGGCACTGATCGAAGCCGCCGCCAACATCGCCAAGGCGCTGAAGCTGCGCGAGAAGAACGGCTCGCTGAGCCTGGTGGTGCCTGAAGCCAACAGCCTCGGCATGGCCATGCTCGGTGGCGAGTCGGTCGATGCCGCGCTGGACGCGGTCATCAGCGGCAAGGCCGATGCCATCGTCGTGCTGGAAAACGACCTGTACACCCGCGTACCGGCCGCCAAGGTCGACGCTGCCCTGGCCGCGGCCAAGGTAGTGATCGTTGCCGACCACTCGAAAACGCCGACTGTCGACCGCGCCCACCTGGTGCTGCCAGCTGCCTCGTTCGCCGAAGGCGACGGTACCCTGGTCAGCCAGGAAGGCCGTGCCCAGCGCTTCTTCCAGGTGTTCGACCCGCAGTACCTGGACAGCAGCATCCAGATCCACGAAGGCTGGCGCTGGATGCACGCCCTGCGCGCCACCCTGCTGAACAAGCCGGTCGACTGGACCCAGCTGGACCACGTCACCAGCGCCTGCGCCGAAGCCGTCCCGCAACTGGCCGGCATCGTCAACGCTGCGCCAGGCGCCGCGTTCCGCATCAAGGGCTTGAAACTGGCCCGTGAGCCGCTGCGCTATTCCGGCCGTACCGCCATGCGCGCCAACATCAGCGTGCACGAGCCGCGCACCCCGCAAGACAAGGACACCGCGTTCGCCTTCTCCATGGAAGGCTACTCGGGCTCGGCCGAACCGCGCCAGCAAGTGCCGTTCGCCTGGTCGCCGGGCTGGAACTCGCCGCAAGCCTGGAACAAGTTCCAGGACGAGGTCGGTGGCCACCTGCGTGCCGGTGACCCAGGCGTACGTCTGATCGAATCGCAAGGCGACCGCCTGCACTGGTTCAACGCCATTCCGGGCGCCTTCAACCCGGCCCGTGGCACCTGGACTGCAGTGCCGTTCTTCCACCTGTTCGGCAGCGAAGAAAGCTCCTCGCGCGCCGCCCCGGTGCAAGAGCGCATCCCGGCAGCCTATGTGGCCCTGGCCAAGTCCGAAGCCGACCGCCTGGGCGTCAACGACGGTGCCCTGCTGAGCCTGAACGTGGGCGGTGTGGCCCTGCGCCTGCCACTGCGTATCAATGAAGAGCTGGGCGCCGGCCTGGTCGCGTTGCCGAAAGGCCTGGCTGGCATTCCGCCTGCCATCTTCGGTGCATCCGTCGAAGGTCTGCAGGAGGCAGCACAATGAGCTGGTTCACCCCCGAAGTGATCGATGTGATCCTCACCGTGCTGCGGGCCATCGTGGTCCTGCTGGCGGTGGTGGTCTGCGGCGCGCTGCTCAGCTTCGTCGAGCGTCGCCTGCTGGGCTGGTGGCAGGACCGTTACGGTCCGAACCGCGTCGGCCCTTACGGCATGTTCCAGATCGCTGCCGACATGCTGAAGATGTTCTTCAAGGAAGACTGGAACCCACCCTTCGTCGACCGTGTGATCTTCACCCTGGCACCGGTAGTGGCCATGAGCGCCCTGCTGATCGCCTTCGTGGTCATCCCGATCACCCCGACCTGGGGCGTTGCCGACCTGAACATCGGCCTGCTGTTCTTCTTCGCCATGGCCGGCCTGTCGGTCTACGCGGTGCTGTTCGCCGGCTGGTCGTCGAACAACAAGTACGCCCTGCTGGGCAGCTTGCGTGCCTCGGCACAGACCGTGTCGTACGAAGTGTTCCTGGGCCTGGCGCTGATGGGCGTGGTGGTACAGGTGGGCTCGTTCAACATGCGCGACATCGTTGAATACCAGGCGCAGAACCTGTGGTTCATCATTCCGCAGTTCTTCGGCTTCTGCACCTTCTTCATCGCTGGCGTCGCCGTGACTCACCGTCACCCGTTCGACCAGCCAGAAGCGGAACAGGAACTGGCCGACGGCTACCACATCGAGTATGCCGGCATGAAATGGGGCATGTTCTTCGTCGGTGAGTACATCGGCATCATCCTCATCTCGGCGCTGCTGGTAACCCTGTTCTTCGGCGGCTGGCACGGCCCGTTCGGCATCCTGCCGCAACTGTCGTTCCTGTGGTTCGCACTGAAGACCGCGTTCTTCATCATGCTGTTCATCCTGCTGCGCGCCTCGATCCCGCGCCCACGCTATGACCAGGTGATGGACTTCAGCTGGAAGTTCTGCCTGCCGCTGACCCTGATCAATTTGCTGGTGACCGCTGCGATCGTGCTCTACAACACGCCAGCCGTCGCGGCCCAGTGAGGATTTGACCCATGTTCAAGTATATCGGCGACATCGTTAAGGGCACCGGCACCCAGCTGCGCAGCCTGGCAATGGTGTTCTCCCACGGGTTCCGCAAGCGCGACACCCTGCAGTACCCCGAAGAGCCCGTGTACCTGCCGCCGCGCTACCGCGGCCGCATCGTCCTCACCCGCGACCCCGATGGCGAGGAGCGCTGCGTAGCGTGCAACCTCTGCGCGGTGGCCTGCCCGGTCGGCTGCATCTCGCTGCAGAAGGCCGAGACCGAGGACGGCCGCTGGTACCCGGAGTTCTTCCGCATCAACTTCTCGCGCTGCATCTTCTGCGGCCTGTGTGAAGAAGCGTGCCCGACCACCGCGATCCAGCTGACTCCGGATTTCGAAATGGCCGAGTTCAAGCGTCAGGACCTGGTTTACGAGAAAGAAGATCTGCTGATCTCCGGCCCCGGCAAGAACCCTGACTACAACTTCTACCGTGTTGCCGGTATGGCGATCGCTGGCAAGCCGAAGGGCTCTGCACAGAACGAAGCCGAGCCGATCAACGTGAAGAGCTTGCTCCCATAAGGACAGAAAGATGGAATTCGCTTTCTACTTCGCATCCGGGATCGCCGTGGTCTCCACCCTTCGGGTGGTGACCGGCACCAACCCCGTGCACGCCTTGCTTTACCTGATCATTTCGCTGATTTCCGTGGCCATGATCTTCTTCGCCCTGGGTGCGCCGTTCGCCGGCGCCCTGGAAGTGATCGCCTACGCCGGCGCCATCATGGTGCTGTTCGTGTTCGTGGTGATGATGCTCAACCTCGGGCCGGCATCGGTCGCCCAGGAACGGGGCTGGCTCAAGCCCGGTATCTGGGCCGGGCCTGTGATCCTCGCCGCCCTGCTGCTGCTGGAGCTGCTGTACGTGCTGTTCGTCGCCCCGAGCGGCGCCGCCATCAGCGGTACCACCGTGGGCCCGAAAGCAGTCGGCATCAGCCTGTTCGGCCCGTACCTGCTGGTGGTCGAACTGGCGTCGATGCTGCTGCTGGCCGCGGCCGTCACCGCCTTCCACTTGGGCCGCAACGAGGCGAAGGAGTAAATCATGGGTGCTATCCCTCTCGAGCATGGTCTGGCGGTCGCCGGCATCCTGTTCTGCTTAGGTCTGGTTGGCCTGATGGTCCGCCGCAACATCCTCTTCGTGCTCATGAGCCTGGAAGTCATGATGAACGCCTCTGCCCTGGCGTTCGTCGTCGCCGGTGCCCGTTGGGTCCAGCCCGACGGCCAGGTGATGTTCATTCTGGTGATCAGCCTGGCAGCCGCCGAGGCCAGTATTGGCCTGGCCATCCTGCTGCAGCTGTATCGCCGCTTCCACACTCTCGACATCGATGCTGCCAGTGAGATGCGCGGATGAACCTTCTCTTCCTGACTTTCGTCTTCCCCCTCGTCGGCTTCCTGCTGCTGTCGTTCTCGCGCGGGCGGTTCTCGGAGAACCTGTCGGCCCTGATCGGCGTCGGCTCGGTAGGCCTTTCGGCCGCCACCGCCGCTTACGTCATCTGGCAATTCAACGTCGCCCCGCCTGAAGGCGGCGCGTACAGCCAGCTGCTGTGGCAGTGGATGTCGGTGGACGGCTTCGCGCCGAACTTCACCCTGTACCTGGACGGCCTGTCGGTCACCATGCTCGGCGTGGTCACCGGTGTCGGCTTCCTGATCCACCTGTTCGCGTCCTGGTACATGCGTGGCGAAGCGGGCTACTCGCGATTCTTCGCGTACACCAACCTGTTCATCGCCAGCATGCTGTTCCTGGTGCTGGGCGACAACCTGCTGTTCATCTACTTCGGCTGGGAAGGCGTGGGCCTGTGCTCGTACCTGTTGATCGGTTTCTACTACAGCAACCGCAACAACGGTAACGCGGCACTCAAGGCGTTCATCGTCACTCGTATCGGCGACGTGTTCATGGCCATCGGCCTGTTCATCCTGTTCGTCCAGCTGGGTACCCTGAACGTGCAGGAACTGCTGGTGCTGGCACCGCAGAAGTTCCAGGCTGGCGACACCTGGATGGTGCTGGCTACGCTGATGCTGCTGGGTGGTGCGGTCGGTAAATCGGCCCAGCTGCCACTGCAGACCTGGCTGGCCGACGCGATGGCCGGCCCGACTCCGGTCTCCGCGCTGATCCACGCGGCAACCATGGTGACCGCGGGCGTGTACCTGATCGCCCGTACCAACGGCCTGTTCCTGCTGGCACCGGACATCCTGCACCTGGTAGGCGTGGTCGGTGGCGTGACCCTGGTACTGGCCGGCTTCGCCGCGCTGGTGCAGACCGACATCAAGCGTATCCTCGCCTACTCGACCATGAGCCAGATCGGCTACATGTTCCTGGCCCTGGGCGTTGGCGCCTGGGACGCGGCGATCTTCCACCTGATGACCCACGCCTTCTTCAAGGCCCTGCTGTTCCTTGCCTCCGGTGCGGTAATCGTTGCCTGCCACCACGAGCAGGACATCTTCAAGATGGGTGGCCTGTGGAAGAAACTGCCGCTGGCCTACGCCAGCTTCGTGGTCGGTGGTGCTGCCCTGGCTGCCCTGCCGATCGTGACCGTGGGCTTCTACTCCAAGGACGAGATCCTCTGGGAAGCCTTCGCCAGCGGCAACACCGGCCTGCTGTACGCCGGCCTGGTCGGTGCGTTCATGACCTCGCTGTACACCTTCCGCCTGATCTTCATCGCCTTCCACGGCGAAGCCAAGACCGAAGCCCACGCTGGCCACGGCATCAGCCACTGGCTGCCGCTGGGCGTGCTGATCGTGCTGTCGACCTTCGTCGGCGCCTGGATCACCCCGCCGCTGGCCGGTGTACTGCCTGAAAGCGCCGGCCACGCCGGTGGCGAAGCCAAGCACGCGCTGGAGCTCACTTCGGGCGCCATCGCCATCGCCGGTATCCTGCTGTCGGCCCTGCTGTTCCTGGGCAAGCGCCGTTTCGTCAGCGCCGTCGCCAACAGCGGTATCGGTCGTGTCCTGTCGGCCTGGTGGTTCGCTGCCTGGGGCTTCGACTGGATCTACGACAAGCTGTTCGTCAAACCTTACCTGCTGATCAGCCACATCCTGCGCAAGGATCCGGTTGACCGCAGCATCGGCCTGATCCCTCGCCTGGCTCGCGGCGGCCACGTCGCCATGAGCAAGACCGAGACCGGCCAGCTGCGCTGGTACACCGCTTCGATCGCCGTTGGCGCAGTGCTGGTACTCGGCGCTGTGGTAGTGGCCGCGGTATGACCATGAACTTTGCGAACCTTGCGACCCTGCAAAAGGAAACGAACCCGTCATGATTTTGCCTTGGCTGATCCTGATCCCCTTCATCGGCGGCTTCCTGTGCTGGCTGGGTGAGCGCTTCGGCGCCACCCTGCCGCGCTGGATCGCGCTGCTGACCATGTCCCTGCTGCTCGGCATCGGCCTGTGGCTGTGGGGTAACGGCGACTACACCCTGGCCCCCGCTCCGGGCGCCGAGCCTGCCTGGGCCCTGGAATACAAAGTCCAGTGGATCCAGCGCTTCGGCATCAGCATCCACCTGGCCCTCGACGGCCTGTCGCTGCTGATGATCCTGCTCACCGGCCTGCTCGGTGTGCTGTCGGTACTGTGCTCCTGGAAAGAGATCCAGCGCCACGTCGGCTTCTTCCACCTCAACCTGATGTGGATCCTCGGCGGCGTGGTCGGTGTGTTCCTGGCCCTGGACCTGTTCCTGTTCTTCTTCTTCTGGGAAATGATGCTGGTGCCGATGTATTTCCTCATCGCGCTCTGGGGTCACAGCTCCGCGGACGGCAAGAAGACCCGGATCTACGCCGCTACCAAGTTCTTCATCTTCACCCAGGCCAGCGGCCTGATCATGCTGGTGGCGATCCTCGGCCTGGTGCTGGTCAACTACACCAACACCGGCGTGATCACCTTCAACTACAGCGATCTGCTCAAGGCCGAACTGCCAGCCGGTACCGAGTACCTGCTGATGCTGGGCTTCTTCATCGCCTTCGCGGTGAAGCTGCCGGTAGTGCCGTTCCACTCCTGGCTGCCTGACGCCCACGCCCAGGCACCGACCGCAGGTTCCGTGGACCTGGCCGGTATCTTGCTGAAGACTGCGGCCTATGGCCTGCTGCGCTTTGCCCTGCCGCTGTTCCCGAATGCCTCGGCCGAGTTTGCACCAATCGCCATGACCCTGGGCCTGATCGGTATCTTCTACGGTGCCTTCCTGGCCTTCGCGCAAACCGACATCAAGCGCCTGGTCGCCTTCTCCAGCGTCTCGCACATGGGCTTCGTGCTGATCGGTATCTACTCCGGCAGCCAGCAGGCCCTGCAAGGCGCGGTGATCCAGATGCTGGCCCACGGCCTGTCGGCTGCCGCGCTGTTCATCCTGGCCGGCCAGCTGTACGAGCGCCTGCACACTCGTGACATGCGCCAGATGGGTGGCCTGTGGCACCGCATCGCCTACCTGCCGGCCATCAGCCTGTTCTTCGCCGCCGCCTCCCTGGGCCTGCCCGGTACCGGCAACTTCGTCGGCGAGTTCCTGATCCTGATCGGCAGCTTCGCCAGCGTGCCGTGGATCACCGTGATCGCCACCACTGGCCTGGTGTTCGGTTCGGTGTACTCGCTGATCATGATCCACCGCGCCTACTTCGGCCCGGCCAAGACCGACTCCGTGCTGGCCGGCATGGACGGTCGCGAGCTGATCATGGTCCTGGGTCTGGCGGTACTGCTGATCCTGCTGGGCGTGTATCCGCAGCCGTTCCTCGACACCTCTGCCGCCACCATGAGTGGTGTGCAGCAGTGGCTCGGTTCCGCTTTCACTCAACTCGCTTCGGCCCGGTAAGAGCGCTATGGAATTCACCACTCAACACTTCATCGCATTGGCGCCGATGCTGATCACCACCATCACCACGGTGGTGGTGATGCTGGCGATCGCCTGGAAGCGCAACCACTCGCAGACCTTCCTGCTGTCCACCGTGGGCCTCAACCTGGCCCTGCTGTCGATCCTGCCGGCGCTGAAGGTTGCGCCGCTGGCGGTCACCCCGCTGATCACCATCGACAAGTTCGCCTGCCTGTACATGGCCATCATCCTGGTGGCGACGCTGGCCTGCGTCACCCTCGCCCACGCCTACCTCGGCGAAGGCTCCAAGGGCTTCCCGGGCAACCGTGAAGAACTGTACCTGCTGCTGTTGATGTCGGCCCTCGGTGGCCTGGTGCTGGTCAGCGCCAATCACCTGGCCGGCCTGTTCATCGGCCTGGAGCTGCTGTCGGTACCGGTCTACGGCCTGGTAGCGTATGCCTTCTTCAACAAGCGCTCGCTGGAAGCCGGCATCAAGTACATGGTGCTGTCGGCCGCAGGCTCGGCCTTCCTGTTGTTCGGCATGGCCCTGCTGTACGCCGACGCTGGCAGCCTGAGCTTCGACCAGATCGGCAAGGCCCTGGCCGCCACCAGCATGCCAAGCCTGGTGGCCCAGCTGGGCCTGGGCATGATGCTGGTCGGCCTGGCCTTCAAGCTGTCGCTGGTACCGTTCCACCTGTGGACCCCGGACGTGTATGAAGGCGCCCCGGCACCGGTCGCCGCCTTCCTGGCCACTGCCAGCAAGGTCGCAGTGTTCGCCGTGGTCGTGCGCCTGTTCATGCTCTCCCCTGCTGCCAGCAGCGGCGTGCTGAGCACCGTACTGGCGGTGATTGCCGTGGCCTCGATCCTGATCGGTAACCTGCTGGCACTGACCCAGAGCAACCTCAAGCGCCTGCTCGGTTACTCGTCCATCGCCCACTTCGGCTACCTGGTCATCGCCCTGGTCGCCAGCAAGGGCCTGGCCCTGGAAGCCATGGGCGTTTACCTGGTCACCTACGTGATCACCAGCCTGGGCGCCTTCGGCGTCATCACCCTGATGTCCTCGCCTTACGGCGGCCGTGACGCCGATGCGCTGTACGAGTACCGCGGCCTGTTCTGGCGCCGTCCGTACCTGACTGCGGTACTGACCGTGATGATGCTGTCGCTGGCGGGTATCCCGCTGACCGCCGGCTTCATCGGCAAGTTCTACATCATTGCCACTGGCGTGGAGTCGCACCTGTGGTGGCTGGTCGGTGCCCTGGTGATCGGTAGCGCCATCGGCGTTTACTACTACCTGCGCGTCATGGTCACCCTGTACCTGGTCGAGCCGAACCTGCGTCGCCACGACGCCCCGCTGAAGTGGGAGCAGCGCACCGGCGGTGTCATGCTGCTGGCTATCGCCATTCTCGCCTTCGTGCTGGGTGTGTACCCGCAACCGCTGCTGGAAATGGTCCAGCAAGCGGGCCTGCAACTGATCGGCTGATTGCCCCGGCAAAACAAGACACCCCGCTCATGCGGGGTGTTTTTTTATCTGCACACTTATTGTCCGTGAGCATGAAGGCTCATTCACCGGGCTTGTCCTGGCCGGCACCCGGCAACGCTGCCTTGCGCAAATCACCATTGGCCGAAGGCAGGTACACTTCCGGGTTGGGCATGCCGCTGGGCGAGAGTTCATGGGTCATTTCAAATTCGGCGCGCACTGACCAGCCACACGCTTCGGTGGTGCATTGCAAATAAGCGATCCGCAGGAAAATATGACGCCCTTCACTGGTGCGTATACGCATCCGGCTGTGGCAATGCGGGCAAACCAGCTTGTATGTACTCACGGCAAGTACCTGCAAGCATTGTTCAGGCATACCTTCTGTGGGAATGGTCGTCCAGTTTTGTCAGTATTAGCTGCATATGTAGGTGTATTCTTCAGTTTGATGCTTCTCATTGCAGAAATGCTCCTTAAAACGCAGGGCTGTATTCATAACGAGTAGTTTAAGCCCATGGAATATCATTAAACCAGTCATGGATATTTGTTATGAGTACCAATGTACTTGCTTCGGTTTTGGCCAGACTGAAGCTTCTGACCGCTACGGAATCTGATGCCGAGCTGTCCAGAGCACTGTCGATCAGCCCGCAAACGTTGAGCAGCTGGAAGGTGCGCGACAGCATTCCGTATTCGCTTTGCATAGATGTCGCCAGGCAATATGCATGCTCACTGGACTGGCTTCTGCTGGGCGAACCCGAGCGACCTCGCACATACCAGGACGAAGAAGGCTGGGAATGCGACATGCTCGCGCGCCTGCGCACCTTGTCGCTTGCCGATCGCCAAGCCGTTCTCCTGCTGGTTCAGGACAAACAACGCATCCAGCAGCTGGAACGGCAATTGAGCGCACTGACCAGTCGCTTGCCCAACGCCACCAGCGGCTAGCCCCGGCGGCGCCAGCGCTGGATGAGTTCGCGCGGGTCGAGCGTATCCAGCCAGACCATCACCTTGAGGCTGATGGGGATCACCACCACGGCAGCCACGAACGCCGCCATGCCACGGGTCAGCAACGGCGCCAGCGACGACACCAGCGGCTCGAACAGGTGGCCCACCCCCACGGTCACGAACACCAGCAACAGTTTCTTGCCCAGCGTGAGGCGCCTGGCCGTGTTGGTGATCAACCGATCGCGCGCCGCACTCACCAGCAAAGCCCCCAGAAACGCGGCGAACAATACATTGCCATCCACGCCCAGCAACACCACCAGCGCCGAGGTCAAACTGTCGAGTACAGATTCCTCAGCCATGGGCAGCCCTCCGGCGCGCAATGGGCAGGTAGGCGGTCGAGCCGAGGTTATACAGGACAGCGGCTTCGACAAAGCGGATGTAGCACACCCGCAATGCACGCCCCTGGTCATGCCCGGCCACATCCTCGAGGCGCTTGTAGCCCCGTTCTCGCAACACCGCGCGCCAGCGCGCGAATTCGCGGGCTGCATCGATGGCGGCGCAGCGTGCGGCCACTTCCAGCGCGGCCTCACTGACAGGCCGCCGCAGGTTCAGCCGCTCACGCAGCCTGCCCAGGTCCAGCCGTGGCCAGAACGGATCATGGCAATCGGCAAAGCGCGGTAACCGAGGATCGTTGTCCATGCTCCCCCCTCACTGCTCGGCTAGCATGCCGTAGCGAATGGCCTTGATCACCGCTGCCACCCGGGTGGGCACATCGAACTTGCGCAGGATGTTCGACACATGGAAATTCACCGTCGATTCCTTGCATGCCAGGATCTGGCCAATCTCCCACGAGCTCTTGCCGTAGGCACACCACAACAGCACTTGCCGTTCACGTGGCGTCAGGCGAACCGGGGCGTCCGCCAGGGGTTGCTGCGAGTGTCGTGCGTTGTCAGTCATGTTTGAACTCCACGGGTGATTGAGCGAGGCATCGCTGCCGATCTGCAGTCACCTTACGAAGCGCGGGCCGCCCTACTCCACCGCTGCGGCTTGTAAAGAACTTTCGTACAGAACCGTCTGACGAAGGTTGCACGAGATTTGCCGACTTTCTTCGTGCTCCAAGCGGCATTTCGCTCGTCTCAACGCCGTTGTCCATTCGCCTTTCGCCTGGAGTCGTACAATGCGTTGCGTTTTGCCCCTACCATCCTGCCTCGGCCTGCTGGCTGCTTTTGCGGCCACCCAGCCCGCCCTGGCGGCACCTGCGGTCGAGTTGGGCCAGGTGCTGATCACCGATGAGGAGCAGAACGACCTGAGTGCAGCCAGCGAACGCCTGCGCGAAGTGCCGGGTGCCAGCAACCTGGTGGACATGCAGCGCGTGGGGCAAGGCCGGGTGGCCAGCAACCAGGACGTACTGGCCTACCAGCCTGGGGTGTTCGCCCAGTCGGCGGGCAACGATGGCATCAAGCTGTCGATCCGCGGTTCGGGCATCAACCGCGCACCGGGGGCCCATGGTTCCGGGGTGTACACGATGTTCGACGGCCTGCCCCTGACCGGCCCGGGCGGTACGCCCTACGAACTGTTCGAGCCGCTGTGGCTGAGCCGTGCCGATGTGCTGCGCGGCGCCAATGGCTTCGACCAGGGCGCCCTCGCCCTTGGTGGTGCGATCAACTACGTCACCCACACAGGCTACGACGCCGCCCCGCTGCAGGTGCGCTACGAAGTCGGCAGCCGCGGCTACCAGCACCGGCACATCAGCTCGGGGCAGGTGCTGGGCAACCTTGACTACTACGTGGCCCTGACCGATTCGGAATATGACGGCTACCAGGCGCACAGCAGCGGCAGTGCCAAGGGCGTTGCCGCCAATGTCGGCTACCGCTTCAACCCGAACCTGGAAACCCGCTTCTACCTGCGCTACCGGGAAACCGAGAACCAGCTGGCCGGGCGCCTGACCAAGGAGCAGATCAAGCACCACCCACGCGCGGCCAACCCGGCCTACCTGGCCCGCGACGACAGCCGGCCGCAACCGGGCAGTACCTGGGCAGGCAACAAGACCACCTTCTACCTCGACGACGATGCGCGCCTGGAAGCCGGCCTGGTCTACCACGACTACCCGATGGACCTGCGCGAAGGCCCGATGCGCCTGAAGGTGGCCTACACCGATGTCAGCGGCACCTTGAACTACTTCCGTCGCGACACCTTGTTCGGCCACGAGAGCAAGACCACCATCGGCTGGCGCACCACCAAGCACCTGCCCAACAGCGGTGCATCGCAGTTCACCCGCAATGGCGACGTGTTCGGTGAGCGCACCCGTGACTTCACCTACCAGGGCTCGGACACGGTGCTGCATGTGGGCAATGACCTGGAACTGGTACCCGACCTGTGGCTGACCACAGGCCTGGCGATGATCTACACCCGCCGTGAAAGTGATGTCACTTTCCCTGCCGAGGGCGGCAAGGTGAGCATGCATGACTGGGACTACGCGCCACGCCTTGGGCTGCGCTATGACATCAGCCCGGACCTGCAGGTGTACGGCAACCTGAGTCGCTCGGTCGAACCTCCACATCCGTGGTCCCTGATCTGGAGTTCGCCAACACCCAACCAACCGATCGAAATGCAAAACCAGACGGCCACCACACTGGAATTGGGCACACGCGGCGAATCGGCATTGGGGCATTGGGACCTGGCTTGGTACTACTCGCAGGTTCGCCATGAATTGCTGGCGGTGGAAATCGTGCAAGGCGCTCCGGCCAAGGAATTCAACGCCAGCGCCACCGTGCACCAGGGTGTGGAAGCCGGCCTCGACAGCATCCTGTGGGAGCGCACCGGCACTGGCAAGCTGAGCCTGCGTCAGGCTTATACCTTCAGTGACTTCCACTATCGCGACGACGACACGTTTGGCGACAATCGCCTGCCCGGTATCCCCATGCACTACTATCAGGCCGAGTTGCGCTACGACTGGCCAAACGGGTTCTACGCGGGGGTGAATACGCAGATGGCGTCGAAGGTGCAGGTTGACTACGCCAACAGTTACCATGCCGATGAATATGCCTTGCTCGGCGCCCGCCTGGGCTGGGATTCACCGAAGCAGGACTGGCAGACCTGGCTGGACCTGCGCAACCTGACCAACAAGCGTTATGCGGCAACGGTGACACCTGGCTACAACGATGCCGGCAAAGACAACGCCCGCTCGACGCCGGGCGAAGGCTTTGCCGTGTATGCCGGGGTTTCCTACAGCTTCCGCTAGTCCGCTGGGGGCTGCTGCGCAGCCCCTTCGATGACCGGCGCCTGAACGAACAGGCCTCAAACCGCCCTGTTCAACTTCACCCAGGAAGCGAACTTGTCAATGAACGCCTGCAAGAACGGCCGGGCCTTGTCGTTGAGCTTGCCCGAATCCTCGAACAGGCTCGCCGCGCCGCCAATGTAGGCCTCTGGCATCTGCATGCACGGCATGTCCAGAAACACCAGCGACTGGCGCACGGCATGGTTGGCGCCAAAGCCACCAATGGCCCCCGGCGACACACTGACCACCGCCGCCGGCTTGCCACTCCAGGCGCTTTGCCCGTAAGGCCGCGAGCCCACATCAATGGCATTCTTCAGGCCGCCAGGCACCGAGCGATTGTACTCCGGGGTGACGAACAGCACCGCATCACTGCGGCGGATCTCTTCGCGAAAACGCTTCCACGCGTCCGGCGCTTCGGCCTCGACATCCTCGTTGTACAACGGCAAATCACCTATCTCGACGATTTTCAGGGCAAGGCTGGACGGCGCCAGCTCCGATAGTGCGCGGGCGACCTTGCGGTTGTAGGAGTCCTTGCGCAAGCTACCGACGACCACCGCTACCGAATACACCTGGCTCATGGCAATTTCCAACCTCTGCTGGCTAAAGGGACGTTGTAGTTATAGATGACCGTTCCTCGTCGCTTTGGTTTTTTTTCCGCAGGGCGAAAACTTCCGACGCTGTTCCACGGTCTATGCCTGCAGACATTTCCCACGTAATTCAGAGGTTTCCAACCAAATGGCAGCAGTAATGGTCGGCCAGTTCCATGCCCGTGACGCCGAAGGCCGCATCTACCCCGTGCACGAGTTCCAGGAGTCGACCCTGCAATCCGACGGCAGCACGCTGGGCGTTCCCATCACCACCTATCGCCTGGCCATCGGCGACAAGGTCAACCACCTGGGTGAAAACCGCTTCGAACTGGCGCGCAGCGGCGTCGAGATCATTCGCATTCCTTGATGCAGTCCACCGTGTAGCGGCCACTTTCGTTCTGCAGGCCATGCACGTCGGCGACAAACCCAGGGAAGCCCTGGTTGAACGCCCGGGCGAATGCCAGGTAATCGAGTATCGAGCGGGTCGCCTCGGTGAACCGCTCCCCCGGCATGATCAACGGAATACCCGGCGGGTACGGTACCAGCATCACCGCAGCCACCCGTCCCGACAACGCCTCGATCGGCACCGCCTCCACCTCACCGCGCACCATCTGGTCATAGGCACGTGCCGGGCTCACGGCCACCTCCGGCAAGCGCGTGAACAGCCGCTTCAGCTGCTTGGCCGTGGCATTGGCGCGGTAGCAGCCATGCAACTGGTCGCACAGGTCGCGCAGGCCCATGCCCTGGTAGCGTGAGGCATCGGCAGCCACCACGCTCGGCAGGCAGTTGCTCAGGGCGGTATTGCCGTCATAGTGGCGCTTGAACTCCAGCAACTCGGTAAGCAAGGTACTCCACTTGCCCTTGGTGATACCCATGGAGAACAGCACCAGGAAGCTGTAGAGGCCGGTTTTCTCCACCACCAGCCCCCGCTCCCAGAGGAACTTGCTGACCACCGCCGCCGGGATGCCATGCTCGCCCAGCGCACCGCCCGCGCTCAGGCCCGGCATTACCAGGGTCACCTTCAGCGGGTCGAGCAACACATAGTCGTCTGCCACCTCGCCAAAGCCATGCCACTCCGCCCCCGGCTGCAGCAGCCAGTCCTGCGCTGCCAGGCGGTGGATGCCCTCGGCGTTCGGCGGCTGCCAGATGCTGAACCACCAGTCGTCGGCGGCGATGTGCTCGCGCAGGTTGGCCAAGGCACGGCGAAAGCTCAGCGCCTCGTCGAACATTTCTTGCAGCAGCGAACGCCCGGCCGGCCCTTCCATCATGGCCGAGGCCGCGTCCAGCGAGGCGAGGATGCTGTACTGCGGTGATGTCGAGATGTGCATCATGAACGCTTCGTTGAAGCGGTCACGGTCCAGCTGGCGCCTGGCCCCGTCCTGTACATGAATCATCGAGGCCTGGCTGAACGCAGCCAGTAGCTTGTGGGTGGAGTGAGTGCTGAACACCAGCGGGCTGTCTGCCGCACAGGCCGTGCCCATGGCATAGCGCCCGGTGAAGAACTCGTGGAACGCCGCATAGGCGAACCAGGCCTCGTCGAAGTGCAACACCTCGACACTCGCGCCCAGGGTCTGCTTGATCAGCCCGGCGTGGTAACACAGGCCGTCGTAGGTGGAGTTGGTCACCACCGCCAGCTTGATACGCTGCCCGCGATCACGGGCAAGGGGGTTGGCCTGGATCTTCGCCTGGATCGCCTCGGGGCTGAACTCGCTGAGCGGGATAGGGCCGATGATGCCCAGCTCGTTGCGCTCGGGGCACAGGTAAAGCGGAATGGCACCGGTCATGATGATCGCGTGCACCACCGATTTGTGGCAGTTGCGGTCCACCAGCACCAGGTCGTCGCGGCCGACCATGGCGTGCCAGACGATCTTGTTGGCCGTGGAGGTGCCATTGATGACGAAGAAGGTGTGGTCGGCACCGAAGTTGCGCGCGGCCCTGGCCTCGGCTTCGGCCAAGGGGCCGGTGTGATCGAGCAGCGAGCCCAGTTCCGGCACGGAAACGGACAGGTCCGAGCGCAGGGTGTTTTCCCCGAAGAACTGGTGAAAGGCCTGGCCCACCGGGCTTTTGCGGTAGGCCACACCACCGCCGTGGCCCGGGGTGTGCCAGGAATAGTTGGACTGCGCGGTGTGCTGCACCAGGGCCTTGAAGAACGGTGGCAGCAGGCCGTCGAGGTAAGCGTGTGCGGCACGCGCCACCTGGCGGGCGAGAAACGGCACGGTGTCTTCGAACAGGTAGAGAATGCCGCGCAGCTGGTTGAGCTCGCTCATGGCTTCGGCGGGGGCGTTTTCCAGGGTCACCTGTTCGCCCAAGGCGAAAATCGGCAGGTTGGGGGCGCGCAGGCGAGCCAGGCGGATCAGCTCGGCCATGTTCTGCAGCAGGTGGGTATTCTCGCCGACGCCCTCGGCGGCAATCAGCATGCAGGCCAGGCCATGGTGGGTGGCGGCGACCAGGCAGGCCTCGGCATGGTCGGCGGCGGCGAGGATGGCAAAGCCGTCCTGGCGCAATTCCTCGGCGATGCCCCGCACGCGCTCGCCAGCGACGCTGTCGGCCTTGATGGCCCGATGGACGATGAGGATGGGGAACTTGAGGTCCTTGTACATCAGGTGGCTACCTCCGAAGGACATGTCGTCCATTTCAGGGTAGTTGAGCCTTGTATTGCCTGTGCTGGCCACTTCGCGGTTGAACCCGCTCCCACAGGTACCGCATTGCATTCAAGGCCAGTCGAATTCCTGTGGGAGCGGGCGCGCCCGCGAAGAAGCCGGTACAGGCGAAAGATCAGCCAGCAGGTGTCTCGGTCAGAGACTGCCACATGGACGGCCCGCCCGCCGACTTGGCAATGGCCGCCAGACGCTCGGCATGCGCTTCCAGCTCCTCGGCACTGGCCATGATCACCCGCCCGGGCGCCCGCCCGGTAATACGGCGAATCTCGCTGCCACCAGCACCCGACCCTTCACTCTCGGCTTCGGCCCCATGCCCGGCCAGCGACAGGCTGGTCTGGCCACCGGTCATCGCCAGGTAGACGTCAGCCAGCAATTCCGAGTCGAGCAATGCGCCGTGCAGTTCACGACCCGAGTTGTCGATGTCGTAGCGTTTGCACAGCGCGTCCAGGCTGTTGCGCTGCCCCGGGTGGCGCGAGCGCGCCAGCAGCAGGGTGTCGAGGATGGTGCAGTGCTGCGAAATGTCCGCGCGGTCCTGCTGGCCCAGCAAGGCAAATTCGTTGTTGATGAAGCCAACGTCGAACGTCGCGTTGTGGATGACCAGGGTGGCGCCCTGGATGAACTCGAAGAACTCCTCGGCGACATCGCCAAAGCGTGGCTTGCCGACCAGGAAGGCATCGGTGATGCCGTGGACGTTGATGGCGCCCTCGTCACTCTCGCGGTCCGGCTGCAGGTATACGTGGAAGTGCCGCCCGGTCAGGCGCCGGCCGATGACCTCGACACAGCCGATCTCGATGATCCGGTGGCCTTCGCTGACCGGCATACCCGTGGTTTCGGTATCGAGAATGACGAACCGCTTATCTTGCTGCTGCTCCACGCGGGGCGCTCCAACTTGCATCAGTTACAAAGGCCGGAATTGTACCCCAGCTCAACGCTGCGCGCGCACCTCATCGACCCCACGGTTGGCCAGCTGGTCGGCGCGTTCGTTGCCGGGGTGGCCGATATGGCCACGCACCCACTTCCAGGTCACCTTGTGGCGGTTGACCTGCTCGTCCAGCTGCTGCCAAAGGTCGGCGTTCTTCACCGGTTCCTTGGCCGCGGTTTTCCAACCACGCTTCTTCCAGTTGACCATCCATTCGTTGATGCCTTTCATCACGTACTGCGAGTCGGTAGTCAGCACCACCTCGCATTCGCGCTTCAGCGCCATCAGCCCCTGGATCGCAGCCATCAGTTCCATGCGGTTGTTGGTGGTTTCGCGTTCGCCGCCCCACAGTTCCTTCTCGACGCCCTTGTAGATCATAAGGACGCCCCAGCCGCCTGGGCCAGGGTTGCCCTTGCAGGCACCATCGGTAAACATCTCGACGCTTTCGCTCATGTACCACTCATGTTCAGTGCTTTTCGGTATCCGGGTTGACCGCCGTGCGGTTGACCTTGGCCAGTGGCAGCGGCAGCAACTTGCCCATCGGCTCGCGACGCTCCGGGCGCAACGGCCGCAGGCCCACCACCATCTTGCGCGCCACCAGCAGGTATACCCCGCCGCCGGAACTCTGCCAGCCGCCGGCCAACCGCTCCCAGCCCGCCAGGCGTTGCTGCCAGGCCGGGGAGGCAAGCGGCGGACGATAGCACCCGAAGCGGCGTTTCTCCAGCGCGAAGCCCAGCAGGTTGAGCCAGTCGCCCACCCGCGACGGCGAGATGCAACGGGCCTTGCGCAGGGCGTCGTGGCTGAAGAAATGGCGCATGCCCCAACTGCTCCACGGGTTGATCCCGACGATCAGCAGGTGCCCGCCAGGGCGCACGGCGCTGGCCGCCTCGCGCAGCAGGCCATGGGGCGACAGGCAGAAATCCAGGCCATGCTGCAGCACCACCACGTCGGCGGCATGCTCGCTCAGCGGCCAGGCCTGCTCCTCGCAGACAATCTCCACCCCCGGCAGCGGCGCACCGAGGCGCACGTTGCGCTGCACCTGGGGCGCGCTGGGCGGCGGCTCGGCACAGGGCCCGTAGTGCACAAGGTAACCGCCGAAGAAGCGCCCGAGCTCTTCTTCCAGCAGTTTTTCCTCCTCCTTGAGCATCAGTTGGCCGAGTGGGCCATTGAACCACTCACGGGCCAGGCTGATCAGCTCGACCCAGTCCGGGTCGGCCTGGGCAAAGGCTTGGTCGGTCATTGCGCTCTCCCTCGAAGGTTCTCGCACCGCGCCATCGCGGCTAAGATGCCCTCATGTGCCACGCTAGGCGAATCGGATCCGCACCATGATACAGATCGATGCTCTCCCCGCTTTCTCCGACAACTACATCTGGTTGTTACAGGATACTGCCAAACGCCGCTGCGCGGTGGTCGATCCGGGTGACGCCGGCCCGGTGGAACGCTGGCTGTCAGCCAACCCCGAGTGGGTACTGAGCGACATCCTGGTCACCCACCACCACAACGACCACGTTGGCGGGGTGGAACGCCTCAAGCAACTGACCGGCGCGCGGGTCTGCGGCCCGGCCCAAGAACGCATTCCCTGCCGTGACCTGGCGCTGGACGAAGGCGACCAGGTGACCGTGCTGGGCGTGACCTTCCAGGTGCTGGCCGTGCCCGGCCATACCCTGGGGCATATCGCCTTGTTCAGCGACCAGCCGGCAACGCCGCTGCTGTTCAGCGGCGATACCCTGTTCGCCGCCGGTTGCGGGCGCATGTTCGAGGGCACCCCCGAACAGATGCAGCCCGCCCTCGCCCGCCTGGCGGCCCTGCCAGAGCAGACCGAGGTGTATTGCGCCCACGAATACACCTTGAGCAACCTGCGTTTCGCCAAGGCGGTGGAGCCCGGAAACCCGCATGTTCAGCAGCGGTTCGAAGACGTTACCCGTTTGCGCGCCGACAATCGCATCACCTTACCATCAACGATTGGCCTGGAACGCCTGACCAACCCCTTCCTGCGCACCTCTGAAACATTAGTTAAACAAAAAGCAGACGAATGGAAGGGGCATTCAAACCCCACGCATGTCGCTGTTTTTGCTGCCTTGAGGTCTTGGAAGGACACCTTCTGATAACCTCAAGATATATCGCAAGCGATGGTCAAAGGTTGACCAGGCCCGGAGCGGTTTCTAGAATCGCCGAAATTTTTCGCCCGGAAACCTGTGTCAGCCGATGTCTTCCCGTAGCCGCAGAACCTCTCATTCCGTCGCCCTGACGCGCCTGGCCCAAATCAGTGCGCTGGCCCTGGCCGCCACCCTGGTGGGCTGCCAGAGCACCCGTCAGCTCGACGAATCCGATAGCGTTCGCGCGCACAACTACCAGGCGCGGATCAAGCACAAACCTTCGCCACTGCTGGCCAAGCCGGCCGAGCAGGCACCACAGGACGTGTGGGAACGCATGCGCCAGGGCTTTGCCCTGCAGGACAACATCGACGTCAACCCGCGCATCGAGCAGCAACGCCTGTGGTTCGCCAGCAACCCAAGCTACATCGAAAGTGCCGGCGAGCGTGGCAGCCTCTACCTGCACTACATCGTCGAACGCCTCGAAGAGCGCGACATGCCGCTGGAGCTGGCGCTGCTGCCAGCCATCGAAAGTGCCTACAACCCGATGGCCTACTCGCGCGCGCATGCCGCGGGCATGTGGCAGTTCATTCCGTCCACCGGCCGCCACTTCAACCTGCGCCAGACCAACTTCTACGATGGCCGTCGCGACGTGACCGCCTCGACCAACGCCGCACTGGACTACCTCAGCCGCCTGCACGACATGTTCAACGGCGACTGGCTGCTGGCCCTGGCTGCCTACAATGCCGGCGAAGGCACCGTCAGCCGCGCCATCGAGCGCAACGAACGGCTCGGCCTGCCCACCGATTACTGGAACCTGCCGCTACCGCAGGAAACCCGTGACTACGTGCCCAAGCTGCTGGCCCTGTCGCAAGTGGTACTCACGCCGGAAGCCTATGGCGTGAACCTGAACCCGATCGCCAACGAACCCTACTTCGAGGCGGTGGCCATCAACGACCGCCTCGACCTGTCGCGGGTAGCGGCCTTCGCCAACATCGACGAAGACGAGCTGATCCAGCTCAACCCGGCATTCAAGAAGCGCATGACCGTGGACGGCCCGCAACAGCTGCTGGTACCGACCGCCAAGGCGCAGCTGCTGAGCGACAGCCTGTCCAACCTCAAGCCCGAGCAACTGGTCAGCCTGCAGCCGAACAAGGCCGTGTTCGCCCGCGCCGTGGCCGAAGCCAAGGCACCGGTGGCGGCGCGCAGCTACCGGGTCAAGCGCGGCGACAACCTGGGCAGCATCGCCAAGGCCAACCGCGTTTCGGTCAAGGACATCAAGCGCTGGAACCGCCTCTCCGGCAACAGCGTGCGCGCAGGCCAGGTCCTGGCCCTGCGTGGTGGCGACGCCCCGAGCGCTGCCGGCAATCGGGTGGCCGCCTCCGGGCAGCGCTCCACGCAGTACAAGGTACGCAAAGGCGATTCGCTGTACCTGGTGGCCAAGCGCTTCAACGTGGAAATGAAGCACCTCAAGCGCTGGAACCCACGCAGCGGCCATGCCCTGAAGCCAGGCCAGACCCTCACCGTATACCTCTCGCATTGATGTAGTTACAGGGGCTGCTTTGCAGCCCATTCGCGGGCACGCCAGCTCCCACAGGTTTTTCACCGCCATCAAGGCTGGTGTTGTACCTGTGGGAGCGGGCGTGCCCGCGAATGAGCCTGAGAAATACCCACTGGAAAACCCCTGTCCCCTCTCTTTTTCCAACCCCACCAAGCTGTTACTGTACCCCGATCAAAGCCCAACGCCTCTGGATCGGATGCCGACTTGATACGTCCCCTCCTGCTGTCACTCAGCCTGGCCTTGAGCTTTCCCGCAGCCGCGATGGTGAGCGAAAGCCACGGATACGCGCAGTTCGGCACGCTCAAGTACCCAGCCACATTCACCCATTTCGACTGGGTCAACCCGCAAGCGCCCAAGGGCGGCACCTTGCGGGCCATGGCTTTCGGTACCTTCGACACCCTCAACCCTTATACCTTCAAGGGGTCGAGCCCGATCACCACGCCCAATTTCCAGCAATACGGCATCAGCGAGCTGAACGAGCCGCTGATGGTCGGCACCGGCCAGTACGACCCGTCCGGCGACGAACCGACCTCCAGCTACGGCCTGATCGCCCGCTCGGTGGAGTACAGCGAGGACCGCAGCTGGGTGGTGTTCAACCTGCGCCCGGAAGCCCACTGGCATGACGGCAAGCCGATCACCTCGGCAGACGTGGCCTTCTCCTACCGCACGCTGCTCAAGGATGGCCACCCGATCTACCGCACCAACCTGCAGGAAGTGCAGCGGGTGGACATCCTTGGCCCGCTGCGCATCCGCTTCGTGTTCAAGCGCGCCGGCAACCCGTTGCTGATCCTGCGCCTGGGCGAAATGCCGGTGCTGCCCAAGCACTACTGGCAAAAGCGCGACTTCAAGGCCACCACCTTCGAACCCCCGCTGGGCAGCGGCCCCTACCGCATCACCCAGGTCCAGCCTGGGCGCCGGCTGGTGTTCGAACGGGTGAAGAACTACTGGGGCAAGGACCTGGCAGTGAACCGTGGCAAGTACAACTTCAACCGCGTGGAATATGAGTTCTACCGCGACGCCACGGTGGCCTTCGAAGCGTTCAAGGCCGGTGAGTTCGACATCTACATAGAGCACCAGGCGAAGAACTGGGCCAACGGTTACAACTTCCCGGCCGTGCGCCGCGGCGAGGTAATCAGGGTACAGATCCCGCACCGCATCCCCACGCAAACCCAGGGCCTGTTCATGAACAGCCGCCGGGCCACCTTCAGCGACCCACGGGTACGCCAGGCGCTGGGGCTGATGCTCGACTTCGAGTGGACCAACCGCGCGCTGTTCAGCGGCGCCTACCGCCGCTCGACCAGCTACTACCCCAACAGCGAATTCGCCGCCACCGGCCTGCCCACCGGCAAGGAGTGGCTGCTGCTGGCGCCGTTCCGTGACCAGTTGCCAGCCAGACTGTTCAGCGAGCCCTACACGGTCAGCCAGACCGATGGCCGTGGCATCAGCCGTCAGACTCTGCGCCAGGCCCTCGGCCTGCTCGCCGAGGCCGGCTGGAAGCTGAACGGCCAGCGCCTGGTCGACAGCAAGGGCCAGCAGCTGCACATGGAGCTGCTGCTGGTAAACCCCAACCTTGAACGCATCCTGCAACCTTATGTCGAAAATCTGGCCAGCATCGGCATCGATGCACGCTTGCGCACCGTGGACCGCGCCCAGTACAAACAGCGCCTGGACCAGTTCGATTTCGACATGATTCTGATGACCCTGAACCAGACCCTGAGCCCGGGCCTCGAACAGTGGCTGTATTTCCATTCCAGCCAGGCCGCGACCAAGGGCAGCAAGAACTATGCTGGGGTGAAGGACCCGGTGGTCGACCATCTGCTCGACACCCTGCTCGCCGCCCGCACCCGCGATGACCAGGTCGCCGCCGCCCGCGCCCTGGACCGCGTGCTCTCATGGCAGTACTACATGATTCCCAACTGGTACCTCGACAATCATCGCCTGGCCTACCGCAACCGGTTCGCCTTCGTCACCACGCCGCCCTACACCCTCGGGCTGAACAGCTGGTGGATCAAGACTTCGGAGAAAGCCCAATGACGCCAACGCACCGACTGCGCCGGCTGGCAGGCAGCCTGTTGCTCGCCTGCCTGAGCCTTCCCGCCCTGGCCGCACCGCAACACGCGCTCACCCTGTACGACGAGCCGCCCAAGTACCCGGCCGACTTCAAGCACTTCGACTACGTCAACCCTGATGCGCCCAAGGGCGGCACCTTCCGCCAGTCCAGCTTCGGCGGCTTCGACAGCCTCAACCCGTTCATCAACAAGGGCGTGCCGGCCGAGAACATCGGCATCATCTACGACACCCTGATGCGTCAGAGCCAGGACGAGCCATTCACTGAATACGGCCTGGTTGCCGGCAAGATCGAGAAAGCACCCGACAATAGCTGGGTACGCTTCTACTTGCGCCCGGAAGCCCGCTTCCATGACGGCCACCCGATGCGTGCCGACGACGTGGTGTTCACCTTCAATGCCCTGATCAAGGACGGTGCGCCGCTGTACCGCCAGTATTATGCCGACGTCGCCGAAGTGGTCGCCGAAGACCCGCTGAAGGTGCTGTTCAAGTTCAAGCACAAGAACAACCGCGAGCTACCGCTGATTCTCGGCCAGTTGCCGGTACTGCCCAGGCACTGGTACGAAAACCGCGATTTCAACCGCGGCAACCTGGAAATCCCGCTGGGCAGCGGCCCGTACAAGGTCGCCGAAGTCAAGGCCGGGCGTTCGGTGCGCTACGAACGGGTCAAGGACTACTGGGCCAAGGACCTGCCGATCAACCGCGGCTTCTACAACTTCGACGTCATGACGTTCGACTCCTACCGTGACACCACCGTCGCCCTCGAGGCCCTCAAGGCCGGGGCCTTCGACTATGGCCTGGAAGTCAGCGCAAAAAACTGGGCCACCGCCTACAACGTGCCCGCCGTGCGCGACGGCCGGCTGATCAAGGAAGAGCTGCCCAACGGCAACCCTACCGGCATGCAGGGCTTCATCTTCAACATCCGCCGCCCGGTATTCCAGGATGTGCGCGTGCGTCAGGCACTTAGCCTGCTGCTGGACTACGAATGGACCAACAAGCAGCTGTTCAACGGCGCCTACACCCGTACCGGCAGCTACTTCGACAACTCGGAAATGGCCGCTCGCGGCCTGCCCGGCCCTGGCGAGCTGAAGATTCTCGAACCGCTGCGCGGCAAAATCCCCGACCAGGTGTTCAGCGAAGCCTTCCACAACCCGGTCAGCGACGGCAGCGGCATGATCCGCGAGCAACAGCGCCAGGCCTACAAGCTGCTGCAGGAAGCCGGCTGGAAAATCGTCGACGACAAGATGGTCGACGCCCAGGGCAAGCCGGTGAGCATCGAGTTCCTGCTGGCACAGACCGAGTTCGAACGCATCCTGCTGCCGTTCAAGCGCAACCTCGCCGACCTTGGCATCGACCTGAACATCCGCCGGGTGGACGTTTCCCAGTACATCACCCGCCTGCGCTCGCGTGACTACGACATGATCGTCGGTGGCTACCCGCAGTCCAACTCCCCGGGCAACGAGCAGCGCGAGTTCTGGTCCAGTGCCGCCGCCGACAACCCCGGCAGCCGCAACTTCATCGGTCTGCGCGACCCGGCCATCGACCAGCTGGTGGAACAGCTGATCAATGCCGATTCGCGGCAGAGCCTGATCGACCACTGCAGGGCCCTCGACCGTGTGCTGCTGTGGGGCTACTACGTGATCCCCAACTGGCACATCAAGACCTGGCGCGTGGCCTACTGGAACCACATCGGCCACCCGGACGTCTCGCCCAAGTACGACATCGGCATCGACACCTGGTGGATCAAACCCGGCGTAACCCCGGCCGTCAGCGCAGCCCCTGCAGACGAGGCCGAATGACATGCTGGCCTACATCCTGCGCCGCCTGCTGCTGATCATCCCGACCCTGTTCGGCATCCTGATCATCAACTTCATCATCGTCCAGGCCGCCCCCGGCGGCCCGGTCGAGCAGATGATCGCCAAGCTCGAAGGCTTCGAAGGCGCCACCAGCCGCATTGCCGGCGGCGGTGCCGAAGTGTCCGTTGCCGGCTCCAACTACCGTGGCGCCCAGGGCCTGGACCCGGCACTGATCGCCGAGATCGAACGCATGTACGGCTTCGACAAGTCGCCGCCCGAGCGCCTGTGGATCATGATCAAGAACTACGCCCGGCTGGACTTCGGCGACAGCTTCTTCCGCGATGCCAAGGTCATCGACCTGATCCTCGAGAAGATGCCGGTGTCGATTTCGCTGGGGCTGTGGAGCACCTTGATCATGTACCTGGTGTCGATCCCGCTGGGCATCGCCAAGGCCGTGCGCCACGGCAGCCATTTCGACGTGTGGACCAGCTCGGCGATCATCGTCGGCTACGCCATCCCGGCGTTCCTGTTCGCCATCCTGCTGATCGTGCTGTTCGCCGGCGGCAGCTACTTCGACTGGTTCCCGCTGCGTGGCCTCACCTCCAACAATTTCGACGAACTGAGCACCACCGGCAAGGTGCTGGACTACTTCTGGCACCTGGTGCTGCCGATCACCGCGCTGGTCATCGGCAACTTCGCCACCATGACCTTGCTGACCAAGAACAGCTTCCTCGACGAGATCAACAAGCAGTATGTGGTCACCGCCAAGGCCAAGGGCCTGAGCCGGCCACGGGTGCTGTACGGCCATGTGTTCCGCAACGCCATGCTGCTGGTGATTGCCGGTTTCCCTTCGGCGTTCATCGGCATCTTCTTCACCGGCTCCTTGCTGATCGAGGTGATCTTCAGCCTCGACGGCCTCGGCCTGATGAGTTTCGAGGCGGCCATCAACCGCGACTACCCGGTGGTCTTCGGCACCCTGTTCATCTTCACCCTGCTGGGGCTGGTGGTGAAACTGATCGGCGACCTGACCTACACCCTGGTCGATCCACGCATCGACTTCGCCAGCCGGGAGCACTGACATGGCCTTGTCCCCCCTCAACCGCCGGCGCTTCGAGCGCTTCAAGGCCAACCGCCGTGGCTGGTGGTCGCTGTGGCTGTTCCTGATTCTGTTCGGCCTGAGCCTGGGCGCCGAGCTGATTGCCAACGACAAGCCGATTGCCGTGCGCTACGACGGCGCATGGTACTTCCCGGCCTTCAAGCGCTACCCGGAGACCACCTTCGGCGGCGAATTCCCGCTGGAAGCCAACTACAAGAGCCCGTACATCCGCGAACTGCTTGAGAAGAAAGACAGCTTCGTGCTTTGGGCGCCGATCCCGTTCAGCTACCAGAGCATCAACTACGACCTGCGCGTACCCGCCCCGGCCCCGCCTTCGGCGGACAACTGGCTGGGCACCGACGACCAGGGCCGCGACGTGCTGGCACGGGTGATCTACGGCTTCCGCATTTCGGTGCTGTTCGCCCTGACGCTGACCCTGCTCAGTTCCATCGTCGGCGTGATCGCCGGCGCCCTGCAGGGCTTCTATGGCGGCTGGGTCGACCTGGCCGGGCAGCGCTTCCTGGAAGTCTGGTCAGGCCTGCCGGTGCTGTACCTGCTGATCATCCTGGCCAGCTTCGTGCAGCCCAACTTCTGGTGGTTGCTGGGCATCATGCTGCTGTTCTCGTGGATGAGCCTGGTGGACGTGGTGCGCGCCGAGTTCCTGCGCGGGCGCAACCTGGAATACGTGCGCGCCGCCCGCGCGTTAGGGATGCGCAACGGCGCGATCATGTACCGGCACATCCTGCCCAACGCCATGATCTCGACCATGACCTTCATGCCGTTCATTCTCACCGGCGCCATCGGCACCCTCACCGCCCTGGACTTCCTCGGCTTCGGCCTGCCACCGGGCGCACCGTCGCTGGGCGAGCTGGTGGCCCAGGGCAAGTCCAACCTGCAGGCCCCATGGCTGGGCATCAGCGCCTTCGCCGTGCTGGCGCTGATGCTGAGCCTGCTGGTGTTCATCGGCGAATCCGCCCGCGATGCCTTCGACCCGAGGAAGTGACATGAGTGAACAGAACCTGATCGAAGTGCGCGACCTGTCGGTGGAGTTCGTCACCGGTGACCAGGCCCACCGCGTGGTGGACGGCATCAGCTTCGATATCCGCAAGGGTGAGACGCTGGCACTGGTGGGCGAGAGTGGCTCGGGCAAATCGGTCACCGCGCACTCGCTCCTGCGCCTGCTGCCCTACCCCCTGGCCCGCCACCCCAGCGGCAGCATCCGCTACGAAGGCAAGGACCTGCTGCAGCAGAACGAGAAGACCATGCAGCGCATTCGCGGCAACCGCATTGCGATGATCTTCCAGGAACCGATGACCTCGCTGAACCCGTTGCACTGCATCGAGAAGCAGATCAACGAAATCCTCCTGCTGCACAAAGGTCTGACCGGCAAGGAAGCAACCGCGCGCACCCTTGAACTGCTGGAGATGGTCGGCATTCCCGAGCCACGCAAGCGCCTGAAGGCCCTGCCCCACGAACTGTCCGGCGGGCAGCGCCAGCGGGTGATGATCGCCATGGCCCTGGCCAACGAGCCGGAGCTGCTGATTGCGGATGAGCCGACCACGGCGCTGGATGTGACCGTGCAGTTGAAGATTCTCGACCTGCTCAAGGAACTGCAGGCGCGTTTGGGCATGGCCCTGCTGCTGATCAGCCATGACCTGAACCTGGTGCGGCGCATCGCCCACCGCGTGTGCGTGATGCAGCGCGGGCAGATTGTCGAGCAGGCCGAATGCGCCAGGCTGTTCAGTGCACCGCAACACCATTACACGCAGATGCTGATCAATGCCGAGCCCAGCGGGCTGCCGGCGCACAACCCGGTGGGCGCGCCCTTGCTGGAGGTGGATGACCTCAAGGTGTGGTTCCCGATCAAGAAGGGCTTGCTGCGGCGCACGGTCGACCATGTGAAGGCGGTGGACGGGGTCAACTTCAGCTTGCCACAGGGGCAGACGCTGGGGATTGTCGGCGAGTCCGGGTCGGGCAAGTCGACTTTGGGTCTGGCGATCTTGCGGCTGATCTCCAGCCAGGGCGGCATTCGCTTCCATGGGCAGAACCTGGAAGGGCTGAACCAGAAGGCCGTGCGCCCGTTGCGCCGGGAAATGCAGGTGGTGTTTCAGGACCCGTTTGGCAGCCTGAGCCCACGCATGTGCGTGGAGGACATCGTCGGTGAAGGGTTGCGCATTCACCGCATCGGCACGGCGCAGGAACAGGAAGCTGCGATTATTGCGGCCCTGGAGGAAGTGGGGCTGGACCCGCGCACGCGGCATCGCTACCCACATGAGTTTTCCGGTGGGCAGCGCCAACGCATTGCGATTGCCCGGGCGTTGGTGTTGAAGCCGGCGCTGATCCTGCTGGACGAGCCTACCTCAGCGCTGGACCGCACGGTGCAACGGCAGGTGGTGGAGCTGCTGCGCAATCTGCAGCAGAAATACAACCTGACCTACCTGTTCATCAGCCATGACCTGGCGGTGGTCAAGGCGTTGAGCCACCAGTTGATGGTGATCAAGCACGGGCATGTGGTGGAACAAGGGGATGCGCAGGCGATCTTCCATGCACCGCAGCATCCGTATACCCGGCAGTTGCTGGAGGCGGCGTTTCTGGAGGTGGATGCGGCCAGTTAGCTTTTGTGCGGCAAGCCAGCTCCCACAAGGTCACCACAGACTTCAAGACCTGCACAGCGCCTGTGGGAGCGGGCGTGCCCGCGAAGAGGCCCGCGAGCAATCTTCGGATCTGAAGGATGAGCCGAGCTGGGCATGATGCGCTGAGAATGGCCGCTTACACGCTCGAAGTACCGCGCCAAAGGCTTATATGCATGTAGACCTTTGGCGCAAGCATGGAAGACAGATATGAACATCTCACCTTCACTTCGCAACACACCCATCGGCCCGATGCTAAAACACTGGCGCGTGCTGAACCGGGTCAAACAGCTGCATGCCGCGCAGATGTTCGGGGTGTGCCAGTCGACCATTTCTCGCTGGGAGTCGGGCGTGCAGGACGCCGAGCCCGAGCAGCGAGCGCGTATCGAAGCCTTGCTCAAAGCCAGGCTCAGCAGTGCCGCGGACCACGCACTGGCGCGCCTTGTGTCGGGCAGTTCGCAACCTGTGCACCTGGTGTGCGACCTCACCCACCGCCTGCTGGCCTGCTCATCTTCCCGCGAGGCTGAGTTCAGTGTGCCCGTCAGTGACTTGCTGGGTGTCTCGCTGTGGCCATTCGCAACAGAGGAAATCGCCAGCCAGGAACAGCGCTTGGCAGGCATCGGCTGGCGCGACAACCTGGCCTCCCCGGCGCTGGAGTTCTCCACCGGCACAAATGACTCGGCAGTGGTGCCCATCCAGCACAGCCTGTGCCGGTGGACCCGATTCACACTGTCGGATGGGTCGACTGCCAGGCTGGTCGAAACCCTGGCGCATATTTAATGCGTGGACGCCGGCAAACGGCGAGCCGATGATTTACCTCTGCAACAGCAAGAGGTCACCCGTCGTGCCGAATCACAACCTTCATGGAAAACTCGAATTCCTGCGCCAAGCCGAAAAGCTCAAGAGCGTGACACGCAGTGCCCACACGTCGACAGGCCGGCGGGAAAGCACGGCCGAGCACAGTTGGCGGCTGGCGTTGCTGGCGCTGGTGTTCGAGGAAGAACTGGGTGATGTCGATATCTGCAAGGTGCTCAAGCTGTGCCTGGTTCATGACCTTGGGGAAGCGTTGAGTGGCGATGTTCCTGCGCCTGAAGCGCAGGCAACGCCAAACAAGAGCATGAGTGAACGACAGGACCTCATCTCCATGACCTCGATGCTCGAACCCTCGATGCAGGACAACATCGTTGCCCTGTTCGACGAGTATGAAGCGGCGGACTCGCCAGAAGCCAAAGTGGTCAAGGCACTGGACAAGATCGAAACCATCCTGCAGCACACCCAAGGCGATAACCCGCCTGGCTTCGACTACGCGTTCAACCTGGAATATGGCCGCCGCTATACCGATGCCTTACCGTTTCTGGCCTCCTTGAGGCGCACACTCGATGAGGAAACACGCAAACGCATGGCCCGCTAGCGCGGTCTTTGTGGGAGCGGCCTTGTGTCGCGAAAGGCCCCTCCCACAGGGATAGCGGGCGTTCGTGAGACCGGTGCCAACTGGGCAATAGCCCACAGCACTTCCAGTACCAGGACACCCCAGATCAGCGCTGAGGCGCCATTGACCAACGCATACACCTGCCACGCCGAAAACAGCACCCTCCCCGCCGCATCGTAACGACCAAACCGATACTCAGGGTGGCGAATCCGCAACCACGCCCACACGCACACAATCGACCCCATCAGGTTGGCCATCATGACGTGCATCGCTCCAAACAGCGGAATTTCACCCGCCAGCCCAAACGTGTCATGCAGCCCACTCAACCACCCATGCAACAGGGCAAAACTCCAGGGTGTCGCAAAGCCGATGGTAACCACCAGATCATAGATACCACTGGCCCGCACCAGCTTGCGATACTGCGTGTCACTCCACATGTCCACTGCCCTCTCAATCAACGAAGGCTGCAGCCTAAAGCCTGGAGTACGCTCCAAGGTCAAGCCCGAGGAAGAGCATCAACGCAAGTATCGGATTTTCTATAACTCAGCCTTGTTATCAGTTTTTTTGACAACAATCGTCTTCCATCATCAGCCGGATCGGGCATAAATTCTCAACCGTCAACTCCCAGCACCAACGGTAGAGCCCATGTCCAGCCCACAGAACCAGCCCGCCTCCCCTGCCTTGGCCACTCTGATCCACCGCTCCGGCCTGCCCAGCCCAACGCTGAGCGAAGCGCAGGCACACACCGTGCTGCAGGCCCACTACGGCCTTGCCGGTAACCTTTCGGTACTGGGCAGCCAGCAAGACCTGAACTTCCGTGTGAGCACACCGCAGGGTGGCTATGTGCTGAAGGCCTGCCACGGCAGCTATGCCCAGCTGGAACTGGAAGCGCAACACGCCGCCCTGGCCTTCCTGCGCGATCAAGGTTTGCCGGTACCTGCCGTGCGCGCAGCGCACAACGGCACGGGATTGCTGGACCTGGACATTGACGCGCAACCACTGCGCCTGCGCCTGCTCGATTACATCGAAGGCCAACCGTTGACCCGCCTCAAGCACATGGAGCCACGCCTGATGGCTGAACTGGGCGGGCTCTGTGCGAAGCTGGACAAGGCGCTTGCCGATTTCGATCACCCAGGCCTGGCGCGCACCCTGCAATGGGACCCGCAGCATGCCCAGGCACTGATCGATCACCTGCTGCCGGTGCTGCAGGACAGCGGGCAGCGCGCCCGCATCGAACACGCCACCCGCCAGGCCTGCGAGCGTCTGATGCCGCTGGTTGATCAACTGCCAAGCCAGGCCGTGCATCTGGACATCACCGACGACAACACCGTGTGGGCCCGTGATGCCCAGCGCCAGTGGCAACTGCAAGGGGTGATCGATTTCGGTGACCTGCTGCGCACCTGGCGCATCGCCGACCTGTCGGTGACCTGCGCTGCGCTGTTGCACCACGCCGAGGGCGACCCGCTGCGCATCCTGCCGGCCGTACGTGCCTACCAGGCGCTCAACCCACTGAGTGAAGCCGAACTGCGGGCGCTGTGGCCACTGGTGCTCAACCGCGCCGCCGTACTGGTGCTGAGCAGCGAGCAGCAGCTCGCCGTCGACCCCGGCAACCAGTACACCCGCGACAACATCGCCCATGAATGGGAAATCTTCGACACGGCCACCGCCGTACCTTTCGCGTTGATGGAAGCGGCCATCCTGCAAGCTGCGGGCCTGCACCCCGCCACGCCGGACCTGAGCGGCTGCGCCCCCCTGCTCCCTGAACTGAAAGGGCAGCCAGTGACACGGGTCGACCTGGGCGTACTCAGCGTGCATTGCGAGGCGGGCAACTGGGAACAACCGGGCTTCGACCAGCACCTGCTGACCACGCAACCGGCCCCGGCCTGCAGCCTGCATGGGCAGTATCGCCTGTCGCAAACCCATATCGACCGCCCTGAAGAGCCCGCCACCTGCGCCCTGGGCGTCGAGCTGCACGTGCCCAACGGCAGCCTGGTGCAAGCGCCAGATACCGGCACCTGGCAGCGCCATGGCGACGGCCGTGGCTGCCTGCGCAGCGCGCACTGGGCCTTGTGGCTACAGGGCCTGGAAGACGCGCCGGCAGATGGCCAGACCGTGGAAAAAGGCCAGTCGCTGGGCAGCAGTTGTGGCTTCCTCAGTGTGCAGCTGTGCCTGGATAACGGCATCCAGCCACCGTTCTTCGCCACCCCGTCCCAGGCGACCGCCTGGCTGGCCCTGTGCCCGTCGCCAGCTGCGCTGCTGGGCTTCGACTGCAACGCCGAGCCGCTCCCTGACCCGCAGGCCCTGCTGGCCCGCCGCGACGCCAGCTTCGCTCGCTCACAGAAGCACTACTACGCCCAACCACCACACATCGAACGCGGCTGGCGCAACTACCTGATCGACATGCAGGGCCGCTCGTACCTGGACATGCTCAACAACGTCGCGGTACTGGGCCACGGCCACCCGCGCATGGTCGCCGAGTCGGCGCGGCAATGGTCGCTGCTGAACACCAACTCGCGCTTCCATTACGCGGCCATCAGCGAGTTCTCCGAACGCCTGCTGGCGTTGGCGCCCGAAGGTTTCGACCGGGTGTTCATGGTCAACAGCGGTACCGAAGCCAACGACCTGGCGATTCGCCTGGCCTGGGCCTACAGCGGCGGGCGCGACCTGCTCAGCGTGCTGGAGGCCTACCACGGCTGGTCGGTGGCCACCGATGCCATTTCCACCTCCATCGCCGACAACCCGCAGGCCCTGGAAACCCGCCCGGACTGGGTGCACCCGGTCGAGGCACCGAACACCTTCCGTGGCCGCTTCCGTGGCGCCGACAGCGCCACCGACTACCTGCGCGACGTCGATGCCAAGCTGGCCGACCTCGACGCCCGTGGCCGCCAGTTGGCGGGCATCATCTGCGAACCGGTATACGGCAATGCTGGTGGTATTTCGTTGCCGGCCGGTTACCTGCGCGAAGCCTATGCCAAAGTCCGTGCGCGGGGCGGCGTGTGCATCGCCGACGAGGTACAGGTCGGTTATGGCCGCCTGGGCGAGTACTTCTGGGGCTTCGAGGAACAGGGTGTGGTGCCCGACATCATCACCATGGCCAAGGGCATGGGCAACGGCCAACCGCTGGGCGTAGTCATCACCCGCCGCGAGATCGCCGAAGCACTGGAAGCCGAGGGCTACTTCTTCTCCTCGGCCGGCGGCAGCCCGGTCAGTTGCCGCATCGGCATGGCGGTGCTGGATGTAATGCAGGAAGAAGGCCTGTGGGACAACGCCCGTGACACCGGGCGCTACTTCAAGGCACGCCTGCAGGCACTGGTCGACAAGCACCCGCTGGCCGGCGCGGCGCATGGTTCGGGCTTTTACCTGGGGCTGGAACTGGTGCGCGACCGCACAACCCTGGAGCCGGCCACCGAGGAAACCATGGCCCTGTGCAACCGCCTGCGTGACCTGGGCATCTTCATGCAGCCGACCGGTGACTACCTGAACATCCTCAAGATCAAGCCGCCGATGTGCACCAGCCGGGCGAGCGTGGACTACTTTGTCGACAGCATTGATCGGGTGCTGGGTGAAGGGCTGTAGGTGCTTGGCTTTGGTTTTTCAGCGCCTGTGAGATCGAGCGCCGCCCGCGCGGCGCATCGCGAGCGAAGCTCGCTCCTACATTTGTTTCGGGCCAGTTATTCCTGAGGCAGAAGTGCGCGGCCCTTTGGCGTCCACCTCCATATCGTGAGGAACAAACAAGGCGGTCGCGCGCGCTGCGACAGGCGTTACTGGCCCGAAACAAATGTAGGAGCGAGCTTCGCTCGCGATGCGCCGCGCGGGCGGCGCCCGATCTCACAGGCGCTGACAATCCCCCGCCGAACCACTCTGCGCCCTGGTGCATTCTCAAACAAAAGCCCCATAATTTTCTTCCATAAAACTCCCCCGTCATCAGGTTTACCAACAATGGCCTTTACCAGCGACTCCCTGGCAATCTTCCTCGCGGTGCTGGAGGCAGGCTCGTTCTCTGCCGCCGCGCGCAAGCTCGGGCGTGTGCCTTCGGCCGTGAGCATGGCCATCGCACAACTGGAGGCTGAGCTGGACCTGGTGCTGTTCGACCGGGCCACGCGCAAAGCATTGCCCACCAGCGCCGCCCTGGCCCTGGAACCTCAGGCCAGGCAGGTGATCTGCCAGCTCAACCTGCTCGACGCCCAGGCCCTGCAACTGCACAAGGGCCTGGAAAAGCGCCTGACCATCGCCATGGCCCCCGAGCTGCAGACCGGCCGCTGGAGCCAGCCGCTGGAAACCCTCGCCCAGGAATTTCCCAGCCTGGAAATCGAAGTGCGCTCAGCCACCCAGGCAGAAGCCATCCGCCTGCTGCATGACGGCAGCGTGCAACTGGCACTGGTCTTCGAACGGCCTGGCATCGACGAGCGCGAGTCATTCCTGGAGGCCGGCAGCCAATTGCTGGTGGCCGTCGCCTCCCCCCGCCATCCAGCCGGGCAGAACAACGGCATGCCGTTGCCGGAAGAGGCGTTCGCCGAACAGCGGCAAATCATCGTGGCTTCGGGCAAGGCCACCGGGTCGGACCCGCGCATGGTGCTGTCGCGGCGCATCTGGCTGACCGACAGCTACCTGGCCACGCTGGACCTGGTGCAATTGGGGCTCGGTTGGGCCTACCTGCCGCAGCCGTTGGTCGAGCCTTTGATTGCTTCGGGCGCGCTGGCGGAGGTGCGCTTCGACAACATGGCCAGCCGGTTGCGCTTGTGGGTGGACATCATCTGGGTCAAGTCGCGCCCGTTGGGGCTGGGTGCACGGCGTTACCTGGAAGTCATGCGCCAGCTGTTCGAGAAGGAACCACCGAGGGCCTGATGCCCCCTCGCGGGAGTAACTGTACTGCTCAGGCTTCCTGGGTTTGCACCCTCCCTGTGGGAGCGGGTTCACCCGCGAACACCGGCGAAGCCGGTGCCATGCACCGTGTCACATTCTTCGCGGGTAAACCCGCTCCCACAAGGTGGGCGTGAACCCGGACTATGCAGCAGGTGCCACCAGCCTGTACCCCACCCCTGCCTCGGTGATGATGAACCGCGGCGCCGTCGGGTCATCGCCCAGCTTCTGTCGCAGGTGCCCGACCACGATCCGCAGGTAATGGGTGTCATCCACATGGGTAGGCCCCCAGATATCCTTGAGCAGCTGCTGCTGGGTAATCACCCGCCCCGGGTGCCCGGCCAGCTGCGCCAGCAGCGCATACTCCTTGCGCGTCAACGCCACTTCCACGCCATCCAGGGTCACCCGGCGAAAGGCAAAGTCCACGGTCAGCGGCCCAAAACTGGCCGCCACTTCCGAGCCACCCGCCTGCGGCACCTGGCGCAGCAAGGCACGCACCCGCGCCAGAAACTCCTGAATGCCAAACGGCTTGGTTACATAGTCGTTGGCACCGCCATCCAGCGCATCGACCTTCTGCAGCTCACTGGCACGCACCGACAACACCATTACCGGCACCGCGCTCCATTCGCGCAGGTCACGCAACACCTGCTGGCCGTCCATATCCGGCAGGCCAAGGTCGAGCACCACCAGGTCCGGCTTGCCCAAAGCGGCCTGGGCCAGCCCTTGAGCACCTGTGGCGGCCTCGAGCACCTTGTAGCCTTGGGAGGCCAGGCTGATGCGCAGGAACTTGCGGATCTGCGGTTCATCGTCGATGACCAGGAGGGTGGCGGACTGACTCATGGGGTTTCGCTTTCGGCTTCAGGTTGAGGGGGCAGCGGCAAGCATAAAGTGATGCTGGTGCCCTGGCCATCGATGCCTTCGCCCACCAGGATCTGCCCGCCATGGGCGCCGATCATGCCCTGGCAGATCGCCAGGCCCAGGCCGGTGCCCTGCCCACCGCGGTCGCCGCGGGCGGCGGTGTAGAACATGTCGAAGATCTTCTCGCGGTCGGCCACGGGAATGCCGGGGCCCTGGTCGCTGACGGCGAAGCGCAACTGGGCGTCCTGCACCGACACCTGCAACTCCAGCCTGCCATTGTCTGGCGAGAAACGCGCGGCATTTTCCAGCACGTTGACCAGCGCCTGCTCGATCAACGCCGCATGCACGAACAGCAACGGCAGCTCGGCCGGCACGTCGGTGTGCACGCGCAGCGGTGCCAGCACCACGCGCAGGCGGTTGAGCGCGCTGCCGACGATGTCGGCCGGGGCCACCCAGTCGCGGGCCAGCTTGAGGCCGCCGTGGCCCAGGCGGGTCATGTCGAGCAGGTTCTGGATGTAGCGGTCGAGGCGTTCGGCCTCGTTGCGGGTGCCCTCCAACAGTTCGCGACGGTCTGCAGCGGGAATCGCCTCGCCCAACGCCAACAGGCTGTCGATGCTGCCACGCATGGCGGTCAGCGGGGTACGCAAGTCGTGGGAAACGGACGCGAGCAAGGCGCTGCGCAGTTGCTCGGTTTCGCCATGCAGGCGCGCGGCCTCCAGCTGTTCAGCCAGCCGGGCGCGGGCCAGGGCCTGGGCCAGTGGCTGACCGAGGGCGGTGAGCAGGCGCCGGCGCGGGTCGCTGAGCGGCTGGCCGGAGCGTGGGCGCACACCGAGCAATGCCAGAGGCTGTTCATCCACCGCCAGCGGCCACCACCACCAGCGGCCATTGGGCAGGGTGTCGCTGCCATGCCCGGCGGCCTGGACATGCTGCCAGGCCCACTCTGCGGCCGCGCGCTCATTATCGCTAAAGGCATGCGCTTCGCCGCTGACCACCTGCAACTGGCCTTCGACATTGCGCTCCAGCAGGCACACCTGCATGTCCTGCCAGCCGTCCAGATGCTGGCCGGCGGCGTTGAACACCGCCTGGCGGTCGGTGGCCACGGTCAGCCGGCGCGAAAGGTCGAGCAGCTGGCTGGTCTGCGCCTGGGTCTCGCGCAGTGCCTGCAACTGGCGGCGCTGGCGGGCGGCCAGGTTGCCGGTGAGCGCGGCCATCAACAGGAAGAACACCAGGGTCAGCACGTCTTCTTCGCGCTGGATCCTGAACGAAAGGTTGGGTGGGATGAACAGAAAATCGTAGGTCAGGAACGACAGCACCGCGCAGGCCAGCGCAGGCCCCAGGCTGCTGCGCACCGCCACCAGCAACACCGCGGCCAGGAACACCAGCGAGATGTTGGGCAAGGCCAGCACACTCGACACCGCCCAGGCCAGGCCCGCGGCCATGACCGTGGCCAGCAGCGCCAGCAGGTAATGGCGCCAGACCCACACCCGCCGCACGGCCGACCGTGGCGCTTGCGGCTGCACGTCGCGGTCCAGCACGTTGATTTCCAGGCCGTGGCTTTCGCGCAGCAGCCGCGTGGCCACACCGGCACCGAACAGGCGCCGGCGCAGGCGGTCGCGAGACTGCCCGACCAGCACCAGACTGGCCCGCCGCTCGGCGGCGTGCTGGATCAGCGTGCGTACCACTTCGCCGGCGCGCAGCAGCACCACCTCCCCGCCCAGGCGTTCGGCCAGTTGCTGGGCAGCTTGCAGGCGCTGGCGCGCAGCTTCGTCGCGCAGGCGGCCGTTGTCCACATGCACCAGGCTCCAAGGCAGGTGGCGGCGCTGGGCCACACGGCTGGCATGACGCACCAGGCGCTCTGCCTGGTCGTCGCCATCCACGCCCACCAGCAAGCGCCCTCGCAGGGCCGGGGCTTCCTGGCCGCGTTGGCGATAGCCGTGGGCCAGGTCGGCATCCACCTGGGCCGCAGCGGTCTGCATGGCCAGCTCGCGCAGGGCGGTAAGGTTGGTTTGCGAGAAGAACGCATCGATGGCGGCCCGCGCCTGCTCGGGCACGTACACCTTGCCTTCGCGCAGGCGTTCGAGCAGTTCACGGGGTGGCAGGTCGATCAGCACCAGCTCGAAGGCTTCCTGCAGCACCCAGTCCGGCAGGGTTTCGCGCACCTGCACGCCGGTAATGTCGCGGACCTTGTCGTTGAGGCTTTCCAGGTGCTGGACGTTGACCGTGGTGTACACATCGATGCCGGCGGCGAGCAGTTCCTGTACGTCTTGCCAGCGTTTGGCGTGGCGGCTGCCAGGGGCATTGGTGTGGGCCAGTTCGTCGACCAGCACCAAGGCCGGGGCGGCCTTGAGCAGGCCGTCGAGGTCCATTTCCTCGAGGGTGACGCCGCGGTACTGGCTGCGCAGCAGGGGCTGCTGGTGAAGGCCGCCAAGCAGGGCTTCGGTTTCGGCGCGGCCATGGGTTTCCACCACCCCGGCCAGCACCTGCACACCCTGGCGTTGCTGGGCGTGGGCGGCCTGGAGCATGGCGAAGGTCTTGCCGACGCCGGGGGCGGCGCCAAGGAACACCTTCAACCGGCCCCGGCCGGATCGCGGGAGGGTAGCCAACAGCGCATCTGCGCGGGCGGAGTCACTCATCTTTCATCCTTTGCCATTTCCAGCAAGCAGCAAATCCAGGGACCATCACCGTACCTGTGGGAGCGGGTTCACCCGCGAATGCAGTAGTAGCGCCACCGACGCATTCGCGGGTAAACCCGCTCCCACAGGGTCCCTGCCAGCCCCTCAAGCCATCTATCAATGGCTGAGGTTTTCCAAGGCCTGGTTCAAGGCCAGCACATTGACCACCGGCGGGCCGATCAATGGGTGGAGGGTGGCCTCTTCCAGCAAGCCTTGCAAGCGCTCCACCGGCAATTGCCGTGCCGCCGCCACCCGAGGGATCTGGTAGGCCACGGCCTCCGGCGGCAGGTGCGGGTCGAGGCCGCTGCCCGAGGTGGTCAGCAGCGCCTGGGGCACCGGCCCCTGCTGCGCCTGGTACAACGCAGCCGCATCGCCCTTGACCCGCTCGGCCAGCGCCGGGTTGCTCGGCGACAGGTTGCTGGCGCTGCTGGCCACGGTGGCGTAGGCGCCCGCCGACGGGCGCGGGTGGAACCAGCCATCACCCTGGAAGTCCTGGGCGATCAGCGCCGAACCGCGCACCTGGCCCTGGTCGTCGCGCACCAGGCTGCCGTTGGCCTGGCTCGGGAAAGCGACCTGGGCAATGCCGGTCACTGCCAGCGGATACAGCGCGCCAGTCACCAGGGTCATCAACAAGGCCAGGCTCAGCGCCGGGCGTACATAAGCATTCATGGTGGCCTCCTCAGACCAGGTGCAGGGCATTGAGCAGCAGATCGATCAGCTTGATCCCGGCAAACGGCACGACAATGCCGCCCAGCCCGTAGATCAACAGGTTGCGCCGCAGCAGGTGCGCCGCACTGGCCGCCTGCACCCGCACACCGCGCAGCGCCAGCGGGATCAGCACGATGATGATCAGCGCGTTGAACACGATGGCCGACAAAATCGCACTCTGCGGGCTGGCCAGGTGCATCAGGTTGAGCACGCCCAACTGCGGGTAGATGGCAGCGAACAGCGCCGGCAGGATGGCGAAGTACTTGGCCACATCGTTGGCGATGGAGAAGGTGGTCAGCGCGCCGCGAGTCACCAGCAACTCCTTGCCGACCTGCACCACGTCCAGCAGCTTGGTCGGGTCGCTGTCCAGGTCGACCATGTTGGCCGCCTCGCGCGCGGCCTGGGTGCCGTCGTTCATGGCCATGCCCACGTCAGCCTGGGCCAGTGCCGGGGCGTCGTTGGCACCGTCGCCGCACATGGCCACCAGGCGGCCGTCGTTCTGCTCCTGGCGGATGCGTGCCAGCTTCTTCTCTGGCGTGGCCTCGGCCAGCACGTCATCCACGCCGGCCTCGGCGGCGATGGCAGCGGCGGTCAGCGGGTTGTCGCCGGTCACCATCACCGTGCGGATGCCCAGTTTGCGCAGCTCGGCAAAGCGCTCGCGGATGCCGGGCTTGACCACGTCCTTGAGGTGGATCACGCCGAGCAGGCGCTTGTCGAGGCACACCAGCAATGGTGTACCGCCGCTCTGGGCGATGCGCTCCACTTCACGGGCCAGTGCCTGAGGCATTTCCAGGCGTTGCATGCCGACAAACGCCAACACGGCATCCACGGCGCCCTTGCGGTAGCGGTGCTGCTGCAAGTCGATGCCCGACAGGCGCGTCTCGGCGCTGAAGGCCACGGCCTCGAACTGCCCGGTGGACGGTTCGACGAAGTCGTGCAACTGACGCAGGTACTCGACGATCGACTTGCCCTCGGCGGTGTCGTCCGCCAGCGAGGCCAGCAAGGCGCCCTCCCCCAGCTCGCGGGGGGTGATGCCCGGTGCGGCGTGCAGCGCGCTGCAACGGCGGTTGCCGAAGGTGATGGTGCCGGTCTTGTCGAGCATCAGTGTATGCACGTCACCGGCCGCTTCCACCGCGCGGCCCGAGCGGGCGATAACGTTCAACCGCACCAGCCGGTCCATGCCGGCGATACCGATGGCCGACAGCAGGCCGCCGATGGTGGTGGGGATCAGCGTCACCAGCAGCGCAGCGAGAAAGATCAGCGGCAAGCTGCCACCCACGAAGTGGGCGAACGGCTGCAAGGTCACCACCACGATCAGGAAGATCAGGGTCAGGCCGATCAGCAGGATGTCGAGGGCGATCTCGTTCGGGGTCTTCTGCCGCTTGGCGCCTTCGACCAGGGCAATCATGCGGTCGAGGGTCGATTCGCCCGGGTTGCTGGTGATGCGGATCAACAGCCAGTCGGAGACCAGCCGGGTATTGCCGGTCACCGCCGAGCGGTCGCCGCCGGATTCGCGGATCACCGGCGCGGACTCGCCGGTAATGGCGGCCTCGTTGACCGCAGCGATGCCTTCAAGCACCTCACCGTCACCAGGGATCATTTCGCCGGCCACCACGCGCACCACATCGTCCTTGCGCAGCGCGCTGGCGGCGACGGTCTCGTAGCTGCCATCGCGCTTGCGACGCTGGGCAGTCAGGCCCTGGCTGCCAGCCTTGAGGCTGTCGGCGCGGGCCTTGCCACGGCCTTCGGCCAGGGCCTCGGCGAAGTTGGCGAACAGCACGGTGAACCACAGCCACAGGGCGATCTGCACGGCCACGCCGGTGCTCACACCGCTGTCAGGGGCAAAGCACAGGACAGTGGTCAGCACAGCAGTCAGGGCGACTACCAGCATCACCGGCGAGCGCTTGAGTTGCCGCGGGTCGAGCTTGACGAAGGCCTGTACCAGCGCCGGGCGCCACAACGCGGCGAAGCGGGTCTGGTCCTTGGCACTGTGCCGGGCTTGTACTTCAGGAATGGGCATGTTCATGGTCGGTCCTCAAAAACCCAGACTCAAGTGTTCGGCGATCGGCCCAAGGGCCAGGGTTGGCAGGAAAGTCAGGCCACCGACCAGCAGGATGGTGACCAGCAGCAGGCCGGTGAACAGCGGGCCATGGGTGGGGAAGCTGTTCAGGCCCTGGGGCGCGCTTTTCTTCGCCGCCAGGCTGCCGGCCAAGGCCAGCACCGGCAGGATGTAGCCGAAACGGCCGACCAGCATGGCCAGGCCGATCATCAGGTTGTGGAACACCGTGTTGGCACCAAAGCCGGCGAAGGCCGAGCCGTTGTTGGCCGTACCGGAGGTGTAGGCGTACAGCAGCTGGCTGAAGCCATGCGCACCCGGGTTGCTGACCGCACCCGCCGGGCCTGGCAGGCTGGCGGCGATGGCGCCGAGCACCAACACGCCGACCGGCATCACCAGCAGGGTCGCCACCAGCAACTGCACCTCGCGTGCCTGCAGTTTCTTGCCGAGGTATTCCGGGGTGCGGCCGATCATCAGCCCTGCCAGGAACACTGCGATGAGCACGAACAGCAGCATGCCGTACAGCCCGGCGCCAACGCCGCCAAAGATCACCTCACCGACCATCATGTTGACCATTGCCACCATGCCGGTCAGCGGGTTGAGGCTGTCGTGCATGGCATTGACCGAGCCGTTGGAAGCGGAAGTGGTAGTCACCGTCCACAGCACCGAACCGGTGGTGCCGAAGCGGCTTTCCTTGCCCTCCATGGGGGCGCTTTGCTGTACCTGCGCGCTCTCGAGGGCCGGGTTGGGCTGGTGCTCGGACCACAACGCCGTGCTGCCGCCGATCAGGAACAGGGCAAGCATGCAGGCGAGGATGGCGCGGCTCTGGCGCAGGTCCTTCACGTAGTGGCCAAAGGTGAACACCAGCGCCACCGGAATGAGGATGATCGAAGCCACCTCGAACAGGTTGCTCCAGGCCGTGGGGTTTTCGAACGGGTGCGCCGAGTTGACGCCGAAGAAGCCACCGCCATTGGTGCCCAGTTGCTTGATGGCGATCTGGCTGGCGGCCGGGCCCAGCGGGATGGTCTGTTCGGTGCCTTGCAGAGTGACCGCGTGGGCGTAGTCGGCCAGGGTTTGCGGCACACCTTGCCACACCAGCAACAATGCCAGCAGCAGGCACAGCGGCAGCAGGCCGTAGAGGGTGGCGCGGGTCATGTCGACCCAGAAGTTGCCCAGTGTCGTCGCGCTGCGCCGGGCAATGCCACGGCACAGCGCGACCAGCACGGCCAGGCCGGTGGCAGCGCTGACGAAGTTCTGCACGGTCAGGCCGAGCATCTGGCTCAGGTAGCTGACCGACGCCTCACCGCTGTAGGCCTGCCAGTTGGTGTTGGTGACGAAGCTGACCGCGGTGTTGAACGCCAGCGACCATTCCTGGCCGGGCAGATGCTGCGGGTTGAATGGCAGGTAGCCCTGTAACAGCAGCACCGTGAACAGCAGCAGGAACCCGGCCAGGTTGAAGGCCAGCAGGGCCAGGGTGTACTGCTGCCAGTTCTGTTCCTGGCCGGCACGCACGCCTGCCAGCCGGTAGCAGGCCTGCTCGACCGGGCCCAGCACGGGCGACAGCCAGGTGCGCTGGCCTTCCATGACCTTGAAGTAGAACCGCCCGAGCCAGGGTGCCGGTAGCAGCACGATGGCGAAAAATGCCAGGAGCAAGGCGAAGTCGTAACTGTGCATGGCCGCTCCCTAGCTGCGATCGGCGCGTAGCAGCGCCACCAGCAGATAAAACGCCAATGCCACTGCCAGCAGCAGTGACAGCCCGTCGAGCATGTTCATGTGTGGTTCTCCCCGTGTTGCGGCTTGGGCCGCTTTGGGGAAATTGTCCGAGGGAGGGGCGTAAAGGGG